>JALUAM010000022.1 GCA_027051095.1 Acidilobaceae archaeon
GCCGAGCTGCTCTTAAGCCCTGAAGCCGGGGGGATAAGGCTCTCCACCCTGGCTTTAACCCCCCCTGCGCCGAGGACCTCCGATACCGCCTTAAGGAGGCCTCTCGGTATCTCGAGGCGGCCCCAGGGGGTAATGCTGAACCCCTCGAGGAAGCCGCCGCCAACGGCGACTTCAGCCACCGCGCAGAGGCTGACCTGAACTGCCCCGCCAAACCCGCCCGTGGCTATTGCGTTCAGCACGCTAACGCCGCCGCACGCTATAGACCAGCCCCTCAATGCTGGCCACCCCTGAGCGCCGCCGCGGCGTAGGATCTAAGCTCGAGGGGGGAGGCGGCCACACCCATCCATATGGATAGGTTTTCGGCGGCCTGGTAGACGAGCATCCAGAGCCCGTCTACTACCTGGCAGCCGCTCTTGGCAGCGTCTAGAAGCAGCTTAGTGAAGAGAGGCCTATACACCATGTCGAAGACTATACAGCCCTCCCTGAAGGAGCTACTCCTGAGCGGGCTTGAGCCGTCTCCCCAGCCGACGGGGGTAGCGTTGACTATCAGCTCGACACGGGACGCTAAGTAGTCGGCCTCCCCCGGCTTAAGGGCTACCGCGTCGAGGCCCCACCTCCTAGAGGCCCTCTCTGCGAGCCTCCTAGCGCTCTCGCCGCCCCTGCTAGCTATATACACTCTGCGGGTGGGCACAGCCCTGGCCATGGCGTACACGGCGGCGGCTCCGGCACCGCCTGCCCCGATGACTAGAGCTGAGTCTAGGCTCCTCGCACCTGCCACCTCTCTGAGAGGGCCCTCAACACCCCTCCAGTCCGTGTTGAAGGCTAAGACCTCGCCCCCCCGGAACTTAACCGTGTTCACGGCCCCCGTCTCGGAGGCAGCCTCGTCTAGGTGGTCAGCAGCCTCTACAGCCTCCCTCTTGAGAGGAGCGGTCACATTCGCCCCCACATAGCCCCTCGCGGCTAGGCTTCTGATCGCGTTGACCGCGCCGCCCCTATCTACTTCAAACGCATGGTATACAGCGTTGATTCCCCTAGACTTGAAGAAGCCGTTGTACATGGGGGGGCTTAGGCTATGGGAGATGGGCTTCCCTATGAGAGCTAGCCTCGCCGCCATGAGGGCAGCTCACCCCCTTGACTGCCTGAGCACCCTTAGTATGGACCCTATCGGGGGGGCCGCGTCGAGCCTTGACTGCACAGAGTCGTGGACACCGTAGACTATAGGGGCCCCGAGGACCTCGGCTAGCGCTCTTGACAGCACCGAGAGGGGGCCCCTGCCTGGTAGAAAGGCTGAGACCCTGCCCCCTCCCTTTAAGACCAGGTCGACGGCGGCTGCGAGGTCCTCGCCGCCACTACCCCCCACGACCTTGACGTACTCAACGCCGCGGATCCTCAGAGCCGAGAGAGCGCTGGAGGCGACTTCACCGTCTATATGCTCGGAGTGGATCGAGGCTAGGACCCTCCCGCCCCGGGGCGCCCCGTAGGCTTTCAGCACGTCGACGCCTAGGTCTACCATCGAGGCCCCTGCACGCAATGCGGCTTTAGCGAAGCTCAAGGCCTCCCGGGGCTCCCCGCCGTAGAGGCCTCCCTCACTCTCAAGTCTAAGCGTGGCGACGACCATGTAGCCCCTCGATGAGAGCGCCCCGACGGCCTCGACCCCTAGCTCCGGGCTTTCCATGAAGTCCGCCCTAACCTCAATGCACCTGGTCGGCGAGGACCTGGCCAGGCTTAGCGCCTCCAGGGGGTCGACAGCCGGTATGACGGTACATAGCATGGCTAGAGCACCTCTTCAATGGACTCGAGCTTCTTCTCCAGGAACCCTACTTCAACTTCTAGGAGCCTGGGCCTCCCTATCGCCTCTAGGAGGGGCATCTTAATGGTGCTGCCAACCCTCTTCTTGTCCCTGGAGACTAGCCCCGCAGCCTTCCTGAGCAGGCCTTTATCGGGCCTTGTAGGAAGCCCGAACAGGGCAAGCACGTCTTCTATGAAGCGGGCGTCGCCGGGGTCCATGCCCGCGAGCTCGACGCTCAGCAGGGACTCTATAACAAGCCCCATGGCCACGGCGTCGCCGTGAGGCACCTTGAAGCTGGAAGCGGCTTCGATAGCGTGGGCTACCGTGTGGCCCAGGTTTAGTATGCTCCTAAGCCCCCTCCTCTCCCTGTAGTCGGCCGCGACGACGCCCATCTTGAATGACAGGCTCCACTCGACTAGCGCTGAGAGGGCGTCCAAGTCTCTGCTAGCTATAGCATTGCTCGAGGCCGCCAGCCACTCCAACCTGGACCTGGAGTCCAGCGCTGCGTGCTTGACAGCCTCGGCCATCCCCTGCCTGAACACCTCCCCTGGCATAGAGGCGAGGAGGCTTACTTCGACGGCTACGATGCGGGGGTGGTGGAATGTACCCACGACGTTCTTCACGCCGCCCACGTTGACAGCCGTCTTGCCGCCGACGGCGGCGTCCAGCATTGCCAGGCTCGTAGTAGGCAGGTAAACCGTATCGATGCCCCTCATGTAAGTCGACGCCGCGAACCCGGCCGCGTCGAGGAGCGCGCCGCCCCCTACAGCCACAAGCGCAGATGACCTAGTCGCGCCGCTCTCGGAGAGCATGCTCCAGAGGCCCGAAACCCACTCGATGCTCTTAACCGACTCCCCAGACCCCCAGGCCCAGCCCAGGAGCCTGGCGCTCGACTCCAAGAGCCTCCTAACGTCTTTCAGGAAGCTACTAGGGGCGCCGGGGTCGGCCGCCACGAACACGCCGTCATAGCCTTCAAGCCTCTCTGCCACGTAGCCCAGCACCCCAGAGCCTACCACAATCTCGGCGCTTATGGCATCGGCTATCTCATGCCTCGATATCCTTAGAGTAGCCTGTGCCATCTGAGCTCACCCATGAGCCTCTCAAACTCCTCCGGAGTGAGCTGTTGCTTAGCGTCCGAGAGCGCCCTCTCCGGGTTGGGGTGAACCTCTACCATTAGCCCGTCGGCCCCGGCGGCCATGCCTGCCTTTGCAAGGGCTGGCACGAGGCTACGCCTCCCAGCCGGATGGCTGGGATCAACTATCACGGGGAGGTGCGACACTTCCTTGACTACGGGCACCGCGGCCACGTCGAGTGTGAACCTTGTTGAGGCCTCGAAGGTCCTAATCCCCCTCTCTATGAGGCCCACTTGATCGTTGCCTTCAACCATTACGTACTCCGCGGCGGCCAGCCACTCCTCGATTGTGTTGCCAAAGCCCCTCTTTATGAGTACGGGCACCCTGCGCCTGCCCAGCTCCCTGAGCAGGGGGAAGTTCTGCATGCTCCTAGCGCCAACCCAGACACCGTCGACGTATTTCAAGACTATGTCCACGTGCCGGGGGTCTAGGACCTCGGTCACCACGGGGAGCCCTACCTCGTCGCCGGCCCTCCTCAGCAGCTTAAGCCCCTCAACCCCGAGGCCCTGGAAGCTGTAGGGGCTGGTCCTCGGCTTGAAGACGCCACCCCTGAGGATGTGGGCCCCTGCTCTTTTGACGGCTTCAGCTGCAGCCAGCACTTGGTCCCAGCTCTCAACGCTGCAGGGCCCCGCGATCACCGCCTTGAAGCCTCCCCCTATCTTGACGCCGCCTATCTCGAGGACTGTGGGCTCCTCCTTGTACTCCCTCAGAACGAGCTTAACCCCTTTCACGGAGCCACACCTCCACCCTCCTAGCCACGGATTCAGGGTCGAGGGATAGATACCTGAGGAGGTCCGAGTAGGTGGGGGCAGAGGAGCCGTAGACCCCCGGGGGGACCCCCAGTTTGAGCAGGGGCACGCCTAGGCCGGCCGAGGCTAGGACCTCCGATACAGCGCCGCCAAGGCCGCCGAGGGTCCTGTGGTCCTCCAGCGTGACGAGGGCTGGCTGGGCCCTGGCTAGGACCTCGATCTTGAGCCTGGCTATGGGCTTGACGCTGTAGACGTCTGCCACGCCGACTCTCAGACCCCTCCTCCTCAATATCCTCGAGGCCTCCAGGGCGACGCCCACCATGGGGCCGCAGGCCAGTATCATAGCGTCGCCGCCGTCCTCGAGCACCTCTAGCCCCCCAAGCCTGAACTTGAAGGAGCCGTCCTCGTAGATGCTAGGAGCGTTGTCCCTACCCAGCCTGACGTAGGCCGGGCCCCTGTGCCTCTCCACGAGCCATACCACCGATTCGAACGTGGAGGCCTCGTCTGCGGGCACGACAACCGAGGTCCTAGCGAGGCTCCTCATAAGGGCTATATCCTCCAGGGCTTGGTGACTGGAGCCGTCCACATGGGCAGATAGCCCGGCGTGAGTGGCGACTAGCTTCACGTTGAGGGCGTCCCTGTCGATAGTATTCCTTACCTGCTCCCACCCCCTCATCATGAAGGCTGCGAAGGCCGCGGCCACAGGCCTCAAACCGGCTATGGCCATGCCGGCGGCCCTGCCCACCAGGTCCTGCTCGCTGATCCCGACGTTGAAGAACCTCTCCCTAAACCTCTCGGCGAACGCGATGGTCCCCGTGCTCCTAGCCGTGTCGGCATCAAGCACTACCAGGTCATCAAGCTTATCGCCGAGGTAGAGCAGAGCCCTCGCTAGCGCCTTCCTATAGCTCCCCACCCCGAGGCCACCCC
>JALUAM010000023.1 GCA_027051095.1 Acidilobaceae archaeon
GCAACTCCACATAGTTAATTCTTACAATTAGTTCTTTTAAATAATCATTTTCGAACAACATTTGAAACCTCTCATCAAATCCAGAATCCTCTCCCGCTAAAGAAGCAATCCTATCGACTAAGTGAATGGCGTACCATAACAGTAATACTGTGACGCCTTCCGTTGATGCCAGGTAAAAGGTTATTTTCGGGTTTAGGCGTTCAAGCCTCCCAAAGATTTCTCCATATTTTTAATTAAATTTTTTATATCTCCTTTAAAAGCACGCCAGCTCAGCCAAGACTTCATCCTTGACCCCATTTAATATTATACTCGTTAATTCAGGGTCTTCACTTAGAAGCCGTTTATTACTTACAATTCCCTCTAGGCGATCCAGGATCTCCGAGAGAGCCCTTAGGGCCTCGCAATTTCCGTATTTAATAGATAATGGAGTAAGGGCCTGAGCAAGGGATAATTGGTATAATAACCTTTCTTCCTCGTCTTTGCCTATATGGGTGCTCAGCTCTTCAATAAGTCTTCTCGCATTCTTCAACTCGCCATCGCCTATGTAGTCGTCGAGGCTCAGCCCAAGGCTATTAATAACGGTCTTTAGTATAACTAGCGTTTCAGTGATACTGTATGATTTAGATATACAGCGTAAAAGTGGTGGTAATATACGTATTTTACTTTCCACGCTAAGCTCGTCATAAAGTTTTAGTATAATCGTGGAAAAAAGCTCTCCATTCTTTTTCGCCAATGGGTACAACCGCAGCTATGTTAACGTGCGCTCCACATAGCGATAATACTAGTTGTTCTATAAGCTTATCGCTACAGCCCTTCTCCAAGCACTTTACAGCCACGCTTAAGAGCGCTTCTAGGATCTTACTCTTATGCATTGTGCTAAACAGGGTTATAGATTTCCTGATACTTCCTACTAAAGTGGGATTGGGGTTTTCTCTTAGACTCTTTACCAGGAGATCTATTAACATATCTTCCCTTTCCTTGTATAACGTAATTAATAATGGGTAGAGCGTGCTTTTAACGCTCCAACTCGCTGATACTATTAGGTCTTCTTCCACCCCCCGAACGTCGCCTGCTACCAGCAAGTTCACTACACTACTAGAACCTAACTCTATCGTGAGTAGGTCTATCTTATCATTCTTATCTATTATTGTGCTAGCTGTTTTAAGTAGGACCTTTGAAGCTAGCGTTACGTGGCTCCACGCCCTGCCCCTCTTGCTTGAATATACGTAGTCTGCTAGGGCTCTTAGCTGAGGTCTCGGCCAGTAGACCCTCACCTCCTCTACTCTCCCGGCCAGCGTGGCGTGCTTCTGCGTCTCCTTGGTTGTGACTCTCTCTAGTAGGCGTCCCTCCGCCCTTAGCTCCTCGCCGGGGGCTTGCAGGGGGCAGTATGGCGGCGGCTGCGGGGGCTCCTCTCCCAGTAGCCCCGCGGTCCTGGCCTTGTTCCAGTAGTCGACGCACCTTTTCACAGCGTTCACTTCCACGTCCGTGAGGGGTAGGGGGTATACAGCTATTAGGGCTGCTAAGAGGAGGTCTCCCGAGACTATGGAGTCTACTAGCCCCTCGACACGCCTCCTCATAGCGGCTACGTGCCTCGCCAGCTCCCCTCTCTCACCCTTTCTTGCCAGCTCTAGGGCCTTGTCCGCGGGTAGGGGGTACTCCTCGCCCGCAGCCTCCTCCAGGTCCTCGGGCTTCACGCCTAGGGTTAGCAGCGCCACTACAATGCCCGGCATGCCTGCTGAGGCCTTGTAAAGCTTCTGGTAGTCCACCCTGTCCGGCCACCCCTCAACCCTGTTAGCCTCAACTATCTCCTTGAACTCATCCAGGCTGGGGGGCCCCCACGTCAACTATGATCTCGCTCGAGAGCTGTACTCCCCCCAGGTTGACGCCGTAGATCTTGACCATGTACCCTAGAGGGTCCTGTAGGAAGCCCTCGTAGTACTCCATGTCTAGGTAGGGGAAGGAGTGCACCATCAAGACCTCCACGTACCCCTCGCCCCTGAGAGCCTCCAGCGCTTGGAGCGTCGAGGCCATTGAGCGCGCGATGGCGGACTCGGCACTCCCGGAGGCGCCGTACACGTCTAGCACGAGTAGCAGCCTCCACTTTCTCCCCCTCTCCCTCAGCCTCCTCAGCACCCCCACGACCATGCCAGCGAGAGCCTCTACACCCTCCAGCTCCAGGAGCTCGCCGACCCTCTGGGCCGCCTCCTCCGGCAGGACCTGCCTCGCGAGCATCCTAGCCAGCAGCGCTATGATGGTCCTAGCGTCTAACCTAAACCCTTCAGCGCCAGCATACTCCTCCAGGAGCCTCTCATACTCCCTGGCAAACCCCCGGGGGTCGCCGGCGGCGGCGTAGCCCTGGATCGGCCTTAGCACCGAGCCGGCGAGCTCCTCGCTGGGCAGGTCTACGGATAGGACTGTAGCCCCGCCCCCGGGGCACTTGAAGAGGGAGACCCTACCCTCCTCCGACCCCACCACGACCCTTACGGGCAGGAAACCCTCCCCTGCAAGCATGCAAGCTATGTGCAGGGCCGTCCTAGTCTTACCCACGCCCTGCATCCCAGCTAGTATGGCGAGCCCGCGGCTGCGGAGAGCATCAAGTATCTTCTCCTCGAACCCCCTCTCAACATAGCGGCCCAGCTCCTCCTCGAATACGAAGAGCCTGTGGCCCAAAGCCTGGGGGCCCGTAGAGTGTATGGCGCCAGTCTCCTATAAGCATATCCCCCGCGGCTAAACTAGATTACTCGGAGCCCCGGCACTCCCGCTGCGGGGTGCCCGTCTAGCTTGCCCCGGGAAAGCGCAGGCGGGATAGGGGTTGCGGGCTGGTACGTGGTTAGGGGCTTCGAGGAAAGGCTGATTGAGGCGCTGGAAGGCTATGGGCTAGCGGTGCTTTTAGGCCCTCCTGGCGTGGGTAAGACAACGACTGCCAGGTACATAGCAGTCAAGCTTAGGGAGAGGGGGTACATACCGGTAATTCTATCATCTACCAGCCACACCCCAGCCTCGATAGAGTTTAGGGATGAAGATGGGAGGCCCCACGTACTCCAAGTAGTCCCCCTATCCCAGCCCCTCATGCAGCGTGACGCCGCTGAAGCTCTAGTCGACCTCGTGTTGAAGGCTGCTACTGCGGCTGAACGATGTAGCAGGGGGTCCGGGGGGAGAGTCGAGCACGCCTTAAACTGCATCTTAAGCTATATGCGGGTGGTTAGGGATAGGGTCGAGGAGGCCCTGGGGAGCTGGCTGGCTAGAGCCACGGGCTTCGCTGTTGACACTATAACCAGCGTGGTAGCTGGCGTGGGGGTAGTATCAGCAGCCTCCCAGCTCTGGAGAATCTTAGTGGGCTTAGAGGAGCCTGACGTTAAGGTAGCCAGCAGGGTTGTCCTGATAGTCGATGACGCAGCCGAGGCTGCATACCAGATAGAGGCTCTGACAGCCCTAGTAGAGCGCCTGAGAGGGTGGGGGGCGAAAGCCCTGCTAGTCAGGAGGCTGATACTGGAGGTGCCAGCCGGCGGGGGGCTAACGGAGGAGCACTACCTGAGGGCCCTGAGCGAGGTCTCTGCCGGCTGGGGCGTCAGGTACGTTAACGCCCTCCTCTTCGGGTCACGGGACGCCAGCATAGTGAAAGATGGGAAGCAGATATTCCTCCTAGGAGCCCCTAGCATGGAAGTCTTCCACAGGATACTAGAGGCTAACGGTGTCAAGCTCGAGGGCAAGCTACTAGAAGAGGCTTACAGGGCCTCCGGAGGCATACCAGCAGTAGCAATACTGCTATGGCACGCCAGCGAAGGCAAAGGCCTAAGCTTCGAGGACACCGTGAAAGAAGCTCTGAGGAGGGCCGGAGAGAGGAAGTGGGTGCCCCTGGAAAGGCTGGGCAAGCAACGAGAGGCAGCAGAGTCCCTAAACTACATCATAGCGTCAACCGAAACGATATACCACCACCTAGCCGAGAAGAACCTAGCCCTAATAGCAGTAGCACTACACCCCCTCGCAAAGGAGGAGCTAAGAGAAGTCTGCAAGAGCCAGGAAGTAGCAGAGCTAGTAGAGGAAGAAGGCTACAAATGCCACCCGGGCATAAAGAGAGAGCCGCTTGTAATAGAGAAGAGAGAAGAATGGAGAGGCGTAGAGAGAGCCTACTACGACCTACACGAGAGAGCACAACACCTACGAACCCTCATAGACGCACTATCAACACACGATGCCAAAACAAGAAATGAAATATCAATAATAAGAAGGGCAATAGTCCAAACGCTAACAAGAGAGTACGAAGAAGCCGGAAAAGCTACAATTAGAATGCTTACTACAGCCTTAGAAAGCCTAAAGTGGCTCTGGAAAAATAAGGGCAATGCTTGGCCCAAAGAAGCATTAATATGGGGGGGATTAGCTCTTCTCTACATGCCACGCGACGGTCTTAAATTTGCTAGAGTAGTTCTTGAATCGTGGAATAAAGGAATAAAATCTGAAGGCAGAGAGAAGATAAAAGAACTACAATTGCTCGCGTCTGTTT
>JALUAM010000024.1 GCA_027051095.1 Acidilobaceae archaeon
ACCCCACGCCATAGTGCCGTTAGAACCGTAACCATAACATAACGCCTTAGTGACTATCGTAACGTTCACTAGCAGCCAGGCGCCTCACTCAGCTCATGGCGGGGCTGCCGTGGCTAGCCACATTAAGTGGCTGGAGAGCCCTGTAAGCCCTTAGAGCTAGCCACACGAGCAGGGCTAGAGATAGAATGCCTGGGTTGTGGAGGAGAGACCCCTGATACCCTTTGAAAAATGAGAGGAGGGACTGGGCTTCCGGCTTCGGCTAGCGGGCTGGGGGCGCCTCAGCGGCTGCCTTAGCAGGCTCGCTCTCTCCCCTCTCCCCGGGCTTCTCGGGGATCCTGGGGGTCCACTTGGAGAACCTGTAGCTGAACGAGGTGACCGATATGCTGCTGGCTGCCATTGCTGCCGCGGCTAGCTCGGGCCTAAGGGTTATCCCGGCCCAGGCTAGGGCACCCGCGGCTATGGGTATCAGGGTCACGTTGTATATGAAGGCCCAGAAGAGGTTGAGCTTTATGGTCCTGTAGGTCCTGCGGGCTATCTCGACTGCCAGGGGCACCCTCCTCAGGTCCCCTCTGACCAGTACTATGTCCCCCGCCTCGACGCTGACGTCGGTAGCATTAGCGACGGCTATGCCCACATCTGCCCTGGAGAGGGCTGGGGCGTCGTTCACGCCGTCCCCAACCATGACCACTATCTCGCCCTTCTTCTGTAGCTCCCTGACGACCTCGGCCTTGTCCTCGGGGGACATGCCGGCCCTGT
Organism: Acidilobaceae archaeon; assembly: GCA_027051095.1. GTDB lineage: Archaea > Thermoproteota > Thermoprotei_A > Sulfolobales > Acidilobaceae > Aeropyrum. The sequence continues at coordinate 757 of JALUAM010000024.1, forward strand.
ACTCGTCCATGCCCAGCTCCCTGGCTATCGCGGCCGCCGTCCTCTCGGCGTCGCCCGTGAGCATTATCACCCTGAGCCCCAGCCTCTTCAGCCACTCCACGGTCTCCCTGGCCTCGGGCCTAGGCTCGTCCCTGATCGCTATCAGCCCCGCGGGCCTCCCGTCTACGGCTACGTAGACGACCGTAGCGCCCCTGTCCTGCCACTCGGCGGCCTTCCCCCTCAGCGGGGTTATGTCGACCTCGAAGCCCTCCATCAGCTTGTCGTTGCCCACGACCACCGTGTGGCCGTTGACCTCAGCGTAGATCCCCATGCCGGGGAGCAGCTCTGCGTTGCCCGGGTCCTTCGGGCCCCTGCCGAACACCTCTATGTGCTTCTCTATTATAGCCCTGGCTAGGGGGTGCTCGCTCCACTTCTCAGCGGAGCCCGCCAGCTCGAGTATCCTCTCCGGCGTGAAGCCGTCCAGGGCCTCCACCGCGACGACCCTTGGCCTCCCCACTGTGAGGGTTCCAGTCTTGTCCATAGCCACCACGGTCGCCTTCGCCAGCTTCTCGAAGGCCGCGACGTTCCTGACGAGTATGCCGACCCTAGCGGCTATGCCTACGCCGGCTGAGGAGGCGGTGGGCGTCGCCAGGCCCAGGGCGCATGGGCATGAGACTAGGAGTACGCTAGCAGCCCTTATCACCGCGGTCTCGAAGCCGGCGCCGATGAGGCTCCAGAAGGCGAAGGTGAATGACGCTATGCCGAGTACTATCCAGAAGAAGAGACCTGATACCCTGTCGACGAGCCTCTGCACGCTCATCTTGCCCGCCTGGCTGTAGGCTATCAGCCTGGCTATCCTGTCCAGGGCCGTGTCGCCCGAGGTCCTAGTAGCGGAGACGTGTATCCAGCCCGTGGTGACGAGGCTGCCGGCTAGGACCTGGTCGCCCGGCTTCTTCTCGACCGGGACGGGCTCCCCCGTGAATATGCTCTCGTCCACGTAGGCCCTGCCCCTGACCACGCGGCCGTCGACGGGTATCCTCTCGCCCTGGCTAACCACTACGACGTCCCCAGGCTTTATCTCGGAGACGTCTACCTCGACGACCTTCCTAGCCCTCAGGACCTTAGCCTTCTCGGGCTTCAGCCTAGCCAGCCTCTCCACGGCCCTGCCCGTGCCCTTCTTAACCCTAGCCTCTATGTACCTGCCTATCAGGACGAAGCCTATGATCAGGCCTACGCCCTCGTAGTAGAGCTCGCCCCTTATCAGGCCGAGGGTCACAGCCAGGCTGTACACGTAGATGGAGCCTGTGCCAAGAGTGACTAGAGCGTCCATCCCCGGCGTCATGCTCCTGAGGCTCCTGATAGCGCCTATTATGAACCTCCTCCCCGGCCCCGCGAGCACGTAGCCCATAGAAACCGCTCCGTACCACGGCAGTATAGCCCCGGCGGCCTCGATGCCCAGCAGCTCCTCCGCTATGAGGAGTATGTAGTAGACTACGCTCGCGCCCACGCTCAGAAGGCCGCCGACCAGGAGCTTCCTCTCATCCTCGGCCTCGGCCACGATCTCCTTGCTCTCCGAGACGGAGGCCTTGTAGCCGGCCCTCCTCAAAGCCTCGACGAGGTCCTCGACCTTAACTACCTCGGGGTTAAACCTGACAATCACGGTCCTGTTCACGTGAGAAGCGTAGACCTCCGCGACCCCCCTAACCCTGAGCAGCGTCTCCTCAACAACCTTCTCGTCGTCGATGCTAGCCATACCATCAACCCTGAGGATGACCTCGGAGAGCGCTACGTCGTAGCCCGCAGACCTGACAGCCTTCACTATATCACTGAACCTGACCCTACCCGGCTCGTAGGCTACCACAGCCTCCCCCGTAGCCGGGTCAGCGGAGGCCTCGACAACACCGGGTATACTCCTAAGCGCCTTCTCAATGGTCAAGCCGCAGGTAGCGCAGTGCATACCCTTAATCCTAACCTTATCCCTCACAAGCTGGCCCGCAGACACCCCTCACAGACCCTGTAAACAGGCTACGCAATCCACAGTAAATATCTCTAGCCGAGCATACACATACGCCGAGCCCGGAGCCCAGAACGGTTCAAAACCACAATAAGGCCCCAGCCCGAGACTAACAGCCGAGCGGGGGCCCGTAGCTCAGCCAGGACAGAGCGCCGGCCTCCGGAGCCGGAGGTCCCGGGTTCAAATCCCGGCGGGCCCGCCACACTTTTAACCTCGCATCAGTCGGCCAGCAGCCTTCATAAGCCTTCTCAGGAAGGCATAGAGGAGCTGTATAGCGAGGACCTCTGGGATGAGCCACCAGTAAGGGTGGAGACCTACACTGCACTACCCTATAGATACATATAGAATGGTATTGTGAACATGTACACGGAGTCCTAGGCATATTTGTCGTAGGGCTCTCCACCTATACGTGAATGAGACGCCGTGGAATCACTAACTTAGCCAGTACAGCCCCACCATAGTCTAAGTCTGCGTGGCCAATAGGCTCCGGCTAGCCCGCAGGCCTAGCGTATTGTGGTGCCCCAGCTCTCTGGTAGTTATGGCGCATCTGGAAGGTTTGTCCACACCATCCTTACGACAGTAGTACCATCAACAGCTCTATACACCCTATACCACATAACCCTATACCCATACCATGCCAGGAGCCTTACAACCCTTTGAAGAGTTTGTGGGCGAACCTCTACGAGTAAAACCACCCGGTTACAGGTGAATAGCCTAGCTCCCCCTCTCAGAACCTCCTCCTCAGCACCCTCAACATCAATCTTAACCACTAGGAACGTGTTGCAGAAGCTGAAAAGGCTATCAAGTCTCCTAGCCTCAACCCACACCACAATACCACTAGCACCAGCAGAAGAGCCGGGCTCAACCACTCTACCACAATCAGACCTATCAACAGGAACTAGAAACCTTACAGGGCCATCCCTGTCATAGGCTGCAAAAGGCAAAACAGATACCCTCTCCTCCATAAAGTTAACAGTAATATTCCACAACAAGTAGTTCCTCACAACCGGATTAGGCTCCAAGACATAAGCCCTAGAATATACATTATTCAACATAAACACGTACTTGCCAAGATGCCCACCAACATCTATAAGTATAGGTTTCTCCCCCACATCTCTCACAAGTCTAAGCAAAACCTCCAACTCCTCCTTCTCATAAGAGGGGTGCAGGATAACCAAGCTCCTAAAATCATAGAGCCTCACGAGATAGTTACCAATTCTCACTGTAAGACCGTTTACAAGCCTATTCTTTAACCCTAGAAACTTCAGAAGCTTCCCAGGAAATAGCAAAGTTAAGAGGTCGACAAGCCAAAGAAGGAGAATTCTCCATGTATCTGAAACAGAATTATAAACTAATAACTTTAAAATATAAAAATTGATATTTAAAGCGCTTGTAGGCATACCTATTCTCTGAAAATTGAGTCTTAAGGCCTTACTCATGGTTATTCCACCCACTAAATTAATTAAGTATTTCATTTTTTAACGATGAAGTATCTCATCTCCTTCCTGGCAACCATATACAAGCCCACCCATGGCGATATCAAGGTTAGCATTATTGAAACCGGTAAATATACTAAAATTTTAATTCTTTTTATTAATTCTAAATTTTCATTTATTGTCAAACTATTAAACAATGCACCAACATACATACTTCCTATGATATGAAACAAAATAATGAGAGAGATAAAGTCAAAACGTGTGTAGAGCATAAAGAGCATAAAGAGAGATAACGGTAAGCCACTATGCCATAGTATGAGTTTAAGGAAAAGTATTACCTTATCTAGTAATTTTACTTGTTTAGCGTTTTTTATTATGTCAATAGTGCTTACATACCATCTAACTCTCTGTTGTATAAAATCTCTAATATTAAATGGTGATTGTTCATAGGCTTTTCCTTTAATCCACCCTACGCCTTCTCTTCTTTGTACTGTAAGACCGAATACGAGGTCGTCTCCAAATACGCCAAAATCCCACCCTATACCGTATTCTACGTCAGCTCTTACTAGTAAATGTGAACCTTTCCAGCTATACTTTCTGCTAATAATTTTTAAGGAAAGCCATTCCATGCCTAGCTCCCATACGGGTCTTATCCCATCAGCTACTGTTGTTATCCAATTCCTCCCCCAGAAGTTACCATAGACTATTAGTCCTTGTCCCACGAGTTTTCCTTTTGGCGACTCGTTTTCTATGAAGTCTATGATGCCCAGTACTGTGTCCTCTCCCACTATGCTCTCTTCGTCCATGAGGTATACCCAGGTCTTCTCTGGGTTGTAGCCTAGCTTCTTGCGGAGCTCCATCGCGTAGTGTAGTGCCCGGGCCTTATACCTCGTGTTGTTGGGTGTCCGGTAGTCTCTGGGCACGTAGACCACTTTGACCCGGCTGCTGAGCCCCCTCAGCCCCTCGAAGAACTCCTTGTCAACGTCGTCCTCGGTTACCACCCATACCTCGTAGTTCCATAGGTACCTCGGAGCCCAGTACAGGACGCTCTTAACGCTTCTCTCGACAGCCCCCTTGTTGAACCCTCTCGTCGTCACCTGGAAGACTACCAGGTAGTCACCGCTCTGACTCCTCCTCTCCAGGTGGAAGTCGTCTCGAGGATTATAGAGTAGTATTGCTGCTCCAGATAGCACGGCTATGGGTAGGTATAGGAGCCATACAAGCTTAGCCCACACAAGCACCCTATCCAGCAGCGGCATGTCGGGTTCAGGGCTGCCAGCAAGCATGTTGACAGCGTAGCCACCAACAACCCCAGCTACGACAAACAATAAGTACTCAAGCCTAGAGTAGTTCAGCCTATTATGAAGCTCAAGAGTATACCCCCTCCAAAACTCCCCACAAAACCTCTTAGCCCCACCATTCCCACAGTCATTATCCATAAATCGCCGCCTCGTCGTGGCGTCGGCCAGCTTGAATGACTAGTGTGGCCGGTGGATTCCCCAGGGTAACCCTCTCCTATAGTCTCAGCTATGATTGTTAAAAGCATTATCCTACCATCCCTAACCGTTAATTGGTACGGTAGACTATTCCTCCCCCCGCTAGGAGTACACTAACAACCTGAACGTGACTATCCATGCAATCCCACCGCTCGGGCGGAGAAGATAGGTAGCCGACACCCCTCAAAGCACCAGCCAAACTAGTGCACACTAAGACATCCCCCACTTCTTCCTACGAGTAACAACCCACTCATTATCATCGCCTAATAAAGCCTTTAATACAGCTATGCTAAAAACTGGTATCATAGAAAATATTTTAAAGAAAGTTGTAGTAAATGGTGCACCCTTTCGTTTTTCCGGGATAAATGTACCAGCAGAGTAATATATGCATTGTAAGACTGCTAACATAATATATTGCGGACTAGTTAGGTATGGGAAACCTTTAATAAACATAGTTAAAGGTAAGCCGATTAGGCCAAGTTGCATTAGGATTGCTCCTAGGTAGTGGCTTTGTTGTGCTAGGAATCCCAGCTTCTCCGTTAATCCTAGGTTCTCGTTTCCCAGTATCGATCGGAGGTGGTGTTTTATATCCCTAATCGTCCCGTAGGCCCACCTGTACTGCTGCTTCTTATAGGCTTCGTTGTCTTCTGGTGGCCTGCCCCATGTTTCTAGCTGGTGCGTCGCTATTATCAGGTAGCCGTCTCGCTGTAGCCTTATTGAGAGTTCCCAGTCCTCTGTTACGGACTGGTAGTTGTTGAATATCCCGTCTGCGAACTTGTATCTTAGGAGTAGGTCTCCCCTTATTATCCCGGAGGAGCCTGTGAATAGGGGGAACATGTGGTTTGAAGCGTATACCTTGAAGAGCTTCCCATCCTCCTCGAACATGTTTACAAGCCTATACTTCCCCAGAAGTACCCTGTTGAGCAGCCTTAGGAGGCGGCTCCGGGGCCGGGGCTCGTAAGCCCACACCCTACCAGTACGCCTATCAATAACCTCTACCCTTACCCTGGGAGACCTTAGGGCTAGGTTGTACTGTGCTAGTATGCTCGCAGCCCTTACCAATAGGTCTAGCCCCCTGCCCGGGTCTGCGTGGTGGTTCTGGTATCCCTGCACCACGACTAGCTGGGGGATGAACCTTCTATGGTACTCTATTAGCTCCACCGCCCTCGTTACCAGCGTGTCTGGGCTGTCCATGAGCCTTGAGCGTAGCCTGTAGGACTCAATGCCAAGCAGCTCCCGGCCCAGTTCCTCGTATGGCCTGAGCCTCTCATCCATCCTCTCGTATAGGTCTAAGGGTAGGGGCTTGTTCTCCCACTCCCTGCACTCTTTTGCCCTGCAGAAGTGTAGCCTGAGGAGCCTGTTCCTGCCCGGCTCGTGGTCTGCGTCCACAATCATGACGTAGTCTGGCCTCTCCACGCCGGCTAGGTCCCGTAGGGCCCCGATCTCTACTAGGTGTAGCACGTTGTTTAGTGCCCCCGGCTTGAAGCCCCTCCTGTTACCCCTCCTCACGACTATTATCCCGCTTACACTATCCTTGACTGCCAGCCTCTCTATCGTGACCTCCTGCTCCTCGCCGTTTGGCAGTGTGTACTCGTAGTGTGTTGTGTCTTGGGGCTCCCCTATGTTGTCGTATTTCTTCTCTCCGTCCTCCGCTACCACTATCTGGTATCTTGGGTAGTTTTGGTTGAACCATTTGGGTAGGGCCTCGTCTATACTCCTATCGTTGTATGATGGTACTAGGATTAGGACTTGTGGGTGCCTGCCCGTGTACTCCTCTAGTATCTGTGGGTCTCCTGTTGCTAGGGGGTTTAGCTTCTCCTCCCCCTCACTCAGCATTGTTAGGAACTTACCGGTGGCGTATGCTGTGAAGAATCCTGAGAGCGGTGCTCCAATGATGTATGGTAGGGCCTCAATCACCACAATACCACCCTCCAGGCCCCCGGGGGCGATGCCACGGACTCCCTCAGCGGCTATGCTGTAGCATCTGGGACGCTAACCGGTTATTATATTAGTATTATATTGGTACTTTAATTTTTTATAATATTTATAATGTACCCTATGCCACACCCCGACGGCTAGGCCCCTATAACAGCAAATCCCAAGCACTCCTAGGGTTTCAGCAGGCACACTGGATAATGAGAGGGAGCCGAGAGAGATTACGTCAAAATATAGAACTTCTAATACAGGTGCTCTTGCAGAAGGGGATGCGAGGCCTGAAGGCTTATATAGTTTAGGCACGAGTAACAAGCAAGCTACGAGAGCTAGTCTCCCACGACATAATGCTGGCTGCATATAGGCCGGGCGTTACATATGACAACGCTTCCCTCACCACCCCATTATTGAAACGATTCCCTACCACAAACATGGAAAATGGAGGGGTAAAGCCTCTTCACGTCATTCTATAGAAGCGTTCGCTAAGGAAGTTATAAATCTGATAAAACGGAAAAGCTAATTCAACTATAGCCTAAAGCCTCCTAATCTCCCTTCCGGGCCGCATAGCAGACGGCATGCATCAAATAGATTCTACTTAGCTATAACCTCAAAACCTACTCGCTTACTTCTATGATAAGTTGCCAGGGCGTACCAGGGGGCGATGGCTTCCACTAACCCGACTAGAGGTATTAGAGGAAGAAGTAAGAGCATTCTTCGGAGCCTGTAGGTCCTAGAAGGCATTGAATTAAGCCTGTAGCCTTCGAGGTAGGCGTAGACTAGCGTGGCCAGTAGGAAGCCGTAGATAGGAGCTAATGCTTGGTGGGGGATACTAGTGAATACGACTATGTTACTTATGATAATAATAATGGAGGGTAGTGCTCCCAGCCACGAGGCTAGGTGGAGGAGTTTCACAGCCTTAAACAACGGGCTCACCACGTCTAGCCGTAGCAAGTCTAAGACCCCCCACGCCCACCTCCTCCTCTGCCTTAGCAGGTCCCGTACCGTGAAGGGGCTCTGCTCGTATAGGCACCCTTTAAGCCACCCCAAAACCCTACCGTAACGCTGGTTGACAAGTAGCCCGAAAACAGTGTCCTCAGCCCTCACACCCCCAAAATCCCAGCCTATAGAAGCCTCCACATCAGCCCTAACCAGCAAGTGGCTGCCATGAATACCTACTAGCACGAGCCCAAGCCTTGCCTGGAGCCGGTACCTTGATACGTCATCGAAAGCCCTAAGACTATCCTCGAAGCTAGTTAGGAGGTTTCGACCCCAATAGTTGCTATACACTATTAACCCCTGCCCCACTAGTCTTCCCTTAGGGGCCTCCCTCTCAATGAAGTCTATAATGCCGAGGACAGTGTCCTCCCCGACTATGCTCTCCTCGTCCATAAGGTAGACCCAAACCTTGGGATTAGCGAGTCCCAGCCTCTTCTTTATCTGGACTGCATAGTGTAAGGCCCGAGCCTTGTACCTCGCCCCTCGGGGTGTCCGGTAGTCTCTAGGCACGTAGATGACCCTTACCCTGTCATCAAGCCTCCGGAGCCCTTCGAAGAACTCCTTGTCAACGTCGTCCTCGGTTACAATCCAAACCTCAAACCTCCGAAGATACCGGGGAGCCCAATATAGAATGCTCTTAACGCTCCTCTTAACAGCGTCCTTGTTAAATCCTCTAGTAACGACCTGGAAAATAACGGTGTAATCGCCTGTCTGGCTTCTACGCTCTAGCCTGAAGTCCTCCCGGGGGCTATAGAGTAGGAGCCCAGCGGCGGCTGTAAGGGCAATAGGGAGGTAGAGAAGCCACACTAGCTTAGCATAGACTAGAGCCTCTTCCAGCAATGATAAATCACTATGTAAACTGCCAAGAATAACGTTAATAAAATATCCTCCGAACCCCCCCGCAACTATGAATAAGATGTATGGTAGCCTAGAGTATCTCAGTCTAGAATACGTTTCGAGCGTATACTCCCTCCAGATCTCTTCATGCCTTCCGGGTTTATTAGATTCACATTCCCTCAGCCCCAACCCACATTATGGCCCCCCGCCAGAACCCTGGCAGTTGAGGGCCTGGTGACCCTTATATTAGCTAGCAAGTACGCTACTTGAAAGCGCTACTTATTAGCGACTTTAGAAGGAGGGATTGGAGCCCCTTTATCTCCGGGAGCTAGGTGTATGTTGAAGTAGTTACCCGATCTTGGCGGATGGGCGCTCACGGAAACTCTAGCCTTTTACGTGATACTTATTGAATCCGAGCTTCTTTGACTTAACTGACTAACTGGGTGTGCGGGCTTTATCTATATGATACCCTCTCCGTCAGAGCCGTGCCTCCTAGTCTCCCCGCTTCCCGACGAGCTTTTTAAGCTCCTTTTCAACCCGCTCTAGCTCCTCTACTAAGCCCGACCATATCATGGAGTCTCCGTGGACTTCAGGGTCTAGGGGTTCCGGTATTAACCCTTTAGCCCACTCCAAGCCAGGGCCCCGATAATCCTTCTACCTGCCTAAGGTTGTTTATGGCGTTGTGGGTGCTGTGTGGCGAGGTCCTACCGGGCCCCATTGCTACATGGGGCTTCGTGGCTGGCTGCCGGCTCTATGTGTTGCTGCTGGTTCCCCGGGTTTTCTTGGTCTTGTCTGTTGCTAGTATGGCTTTTATTAGTGCTTTCCTGACGGCTGGGTCTTTCCACGCCTCCTTGTCTGCTTCTAGAGCTTCTGCTAGCCACTTGTCCCTCGCCTCGAACCACCTGGCTCCCAGCCTCTTCACCATCTCGGCCTCCCATCTTGCGTGGCGTATTGTGTCTGCCCGGTTCATAGCCCTCTCTCGGGCCAGCTCCCCGGGGCTCTTCAAGGCTCCCCAGCCTCTAGGACTCTGCAGTCTACCCTCAGCTCCCCACACCATCTACTAAGCTCTTGCTTGTTTATAGCGTTCTTGAAGAGGGTGTAGAGGAAGACTGCGTCTCCCACGTCCTTGTCGGAAGCTAGGTATAGCTTGTACGCTATCTGTAGCTCCAGGGGAGATATCCTGGTGGTGTAGGCCTCGTTTACAACAACCCTAACGCTACCAGCTAGAGACTGCCTGTGTAGGCTTGTTGTAGCCAGCTTAGTCTCCACATGCGGCAGTATCAGGCCCCTTAGCATGAACCTTACCCCGTAGCCCCTGGCTAGGTATTCACGGTACACCCTCCTCACGGACTCCTCAGACTCTATGTCGCCCTGCATCAAAGTGAACCCTCTCTCGCGGGCGGCCCTGCATAGCATTATGAACTCGCCTTCGCCTATACTCTCTAGAATGAAGTCTATGTCGTCGCTCCTCCTAGCCCTCCCGAAGAGTATAGCGGCGTAGCCAGCCACTACAACGTAACCTATCCCCAGCTCCTCTAGGAGTTTTGAGAAGGTGAGTGCTACTTCGTCCTCGGGAGCGAGCCTAGGCTTATTAAGGTATATAGTGTTGGCCCTCCTATCAAACAGTATGTTATCGCTGATAGGGATAGCCTTGCCCTCACCCCCTCCACTAGGAATTCGCATAACAGATCCTCTCCACTTAGACTCTAGCAGGGGCTAAAGGGTTTCACGTTGACTCCACGCTTAGTCGCCTCTAGGGAGTCAGAGTACTCTCCTTCCAAGAAGGTTTCCCATAAGTGGCGCAGATGGAGTTAAGCTGTTTTGGTATGTTTAGGGCGGGTTTGTGGATCCCGGGCTTGAGGGATGTGTATAGGGCTAGGCGTGTCGTCGAGCGGGTTCTGGGTAGGACGCCGCTACTCTACTCCAGACCCCCTTTCAAGGCTTTTGGGGGCTGATGTTTATCTAAGTATGAATGTACTCTGCCTACGAGGGCCTTGCAAGGTTAGGGGTATAGTCTACTATGTGCACGCCCGGAGGGACCTGGCGGAGGAGTCCTCGCGACCTTCAGGGCCTACGAGCTCGCCTTCAAGATCTTCCATGGGAGGATTAATGATATAGTCTTGGTTAGGAGAGGGAGGAGTGTGGTCTTGATGGCCACGGGCTGTAATGTGGATGGCGAGACGCTCTCAGCTATACCAGGCTCCAAGGGTTAAGCTGTGGAGGCTATGCCCCTTGAGTGGTGAGGCTGTGGTGAGGCTTAAGAGGAGGGCTAGGTCCTTCCTCGAGGCCGCGGGCCTAGTCGACGACCCCGACTTGAAGGCTTTCTTCGCGGAGCAAGCAATGCAGCTACACCTAAAGGCCGTGCTGCTAGAGCTTTTCGGTGAGAGGCTAGGACCTACTCGGCCAGGGGCTCCTAGGCCTTCTAGCTAGGAAGCTGAGAAACGCTGGCTACACTGAGGAGGCTATGAAGGTGATGGAGTTAGCTGCGGCTGAGAGGCTAGTAGGCCTCGCGGGGAGGCTTATAGCTCTCCTGGAGGAGGTGGCCCGCCGTGTCAAGCTGGGTGAAGGTTAGGTTCCAGCACTTGAGACGGTGGAGAGAGTACGCTGCCATGGTTGCAAGGGCTGCTAGGGACGTGGTGCCCGGGGCCAGGGTCTACGTTGTGGGCGGGATTGCGGAGGGCAGGGTGACTGTGCTGAGCGATATAGATATTCTAGTGGTTGTCCCTCGCGGGAGGCTTAGAAAGGGGCTCTACGCCGAGATACTGGCGAGGGCCATTGACGCTTATGGCCTCCCCTTCGACGCCCCCGTCGAGCTGCACATCGTCGAGGAGGGGGGAGAGGCCAGGTACAAGAGGAGGGTCGAAGTGGGCTAGCGGGTGGTAAGCGTCTATGAGGCTCTACTCTGCACTGCTAGCACCGGGGCGGCCTGTGAAGAGTACTCCCCGGGACGACCCTCGGGGGGTGAAGTAAGTTCCTTTAGCGGAGGCCGCCCTCCACGGGTTGAGGGGTGACGGGTCACGGCCTGCGAGGAGCCCTACTGGGTCTCTTCGTCTCTGGGCGGCTGTGGTATTCCGGCTAGTGAGGGGGAGCTTAGGGTGCTGAGGGATGCGGGGGTCGACGTCCTGGTCTCTCTTGTCACTGACGGGGAGCTCGTCGCCTACTGGGGCTCGCCGGAGGCTTTCCTGGAGGCTGCGCGGGGGGCGGGGCTCAAGGTCATAAGGTTCCCCGTTAGAGACCTGGGGGCGCCGGACCCGGTGGAGGCGTGTAGGCTGTTCAGGAAGCTGCGGCTCCTCGAGGAGTCGGGGCTCAGGGTTGTATTCCATTGCGCCGCGGGGAGGGGGAGGACCGGCACGATGCTGGCGGCCTACCTAGCCTACTCGAGGGGCTTGGACCCCGTGGAGGCCCTGGAGCTTGTTAGAAGGGCTAACCCCGCAGCCGGGCCCGAGAGCGAGGAGCAGTTCCTCTTCCTCGAGGAGGCCGGGATCGCGGGGTGCCCGGGGTCTAGACGCGTCTAGCCCGCGCACCTAGCGGTCTAGCCCGGTCTTTACCCGGCGATAACGCCCTCCCGCCTCCCAGCTAGTGTGGGTGGCCTGGTTGTCGGTGGGCTACAGGCTGCACCCCAAGGTGGCCTCCTCGGGGCTGGACGAGGTCGACGCGGAGCTGCTCATGAGGCTCCAGTACGACTTCCCCCTCACAGAGGACCCGATAGGCGACGTGGCCTCCAAGGTGGGGGTTAGCGGGGAGGAGGCCGTAGCCAGGCTGAAGAGGCTCGCCAAGGCGGGGATACTCAAGAGGATAGGCTTCTACTACAACTACAGGGCGCAGGGCAAGACCGCGGTCCTCGTGGCGTTCGCCGCCGGCGATAACTACAGGGTACTAGCTGACATGTTCAGGGCGGACCCAGACGTCACCCACAACTACCTCAGGGACCACCCGGTCTACAACGTCTGGATAGTCATCAAGAGGAGGACGAGGGAGGAGCTCTTCAAGGCTATAGAGGAGGCTGCGAGGGCCTCCAGCTCCAAGGGCTGGATAGCCCTGTTCAGCAAGAAGACCTACAAGCTAAGCGTGAAGTACGACCTCTACGAGGGCGTCTCGAGGAGCGGCAGGTACTGGAGGGTCGAGGAGCGGCCGCCCAGGCCCGAGGACCTAGGCGTGGACCCCCTGCTCCCGAAGCTAGTGAGGGTCCTCCCCATAAACCTGGAGCCCTACAAGGGCGTCGCCGAGAGGCTGGGCATGACAGAGTCGGAGGTGGTCGAGCAGGTCAAGCTGCTCCTCGACAAGGGTGTGCTCATGGATCCCGGCGCGGCCCTGGACGGGCACAAGGCCGGCTTCACCGAGAACGCCATGGTCGTCATGGAGCCGGAGGGCGACCCTGACGAGACATGCAGGAGGGCCGCGGAGCTGCCCTACAGCACCCACGTGGTCCTGAGAGACCCCTACCCGCCCGGCAGCTGGAGGCACATATGCTACTTCATGGTGCACGCGGTCGACAGGGAGAGGATCTCCAAGATAGTCGAGGAGGCCAGGAGGACCTGCAAGCCCAGGGATGTAATGGCGATTTTCAGCATCGAAGACCTAAAGCCGGGGGCCGTAAGGTGAAGCCCTCCCCGACTCATAACTTTGTATGATTTTCGTGTAATCTGCTTCTAGACGTTTTCCCGGGCTTGAAGCCGGCCCCTGCAGCGCATAGTAGCTACTTGTTTGAAACGTTTAATTGTAGGTCCATGTAGGGAATGCTTTGCGGTGCGCCTCGGTGAGAGTTTGCCCAGCGTTAGGAGGGACCTAATTATCACAGCCGCCTTCATAATATTATACCTAGCCCTGTACCTCTACTACGTTGTGCCCGGCCTCAACTCGCCGGAGCCCTCAGTGCTGGGCATGAGCGTGGCGCTGGCTTACTCGCTGTTGGTCTGGGTCCTTCTCATGGCCGTCGTGGCCGCGGCCTACCTGTACGTCTGGAGGTGACGTCTCATGGCCAACCCGGCGGTCGTAACGGGAATAGTGGTTATTTATGTGCTAGGCATGCTGGCCGTAGGCTACATCGCTTGGAAGAGGTTCAGGGGCACCATAGAGGACTTCTACCTGGCCAGCAGGACCCTTGGAGGCCTCGTCCTCTTCCTGACCCTCGCGGCTACTTATCACAGCGCATTCGCATTCCTAACCAGCGTAGCCGTCTTCTCCTCCGCCGGCGTCTCATTCTGGATAGCTAGCATGGCGTGGACCACGCTTGCAGCCGTGGGGGGTTACGTGCTAGGCAAGAGGTTCTATCTGCTGGGCAAGGCTAGGGGCTATATAACTCCGGCCGACCTGCTAGCCGACTTCTACAACAGCGAGGCTCTCAGGGTGCTCACAGCCCTGCTTCAGGCCCTCTTCGTCATAGGCTACATCGTTGTGCAGGCGATAGGCCTGGGGATCATACTGAGCATAGCGTCTGGGGGCGCGATAAGCTACGAGCTTGCGAGTCTGATATTCGTCGCTATAACCGCATTGTACCTTGTCTTCGGCGGCAACAGGGCTGCCTTCTGGACCGACGCCCTGCAGGGGGTTCTCATGTATATCGGAATATGGATTGTGGGCCTCTTCGTTATGTTCAAGTTCTTCGGCGGGCCCACGGGCCTCTTCGACTCCGTCAGGGAGGTCAACCCCGACCTGCTCAAGCTCAACTGGGGCCCGGGCCTCTTCACGAGCTTCATACTAGCCTTCAGCTTCGGCATAATACTGCTGCCACACCTCTGGCTCCGCTACTATAGCGCTATAGATGTGAGGGCGATCAAGATCGGTAGCGTGGGCATGGCTCTCTACATCAGCAGCTACTACATACCAGCCATGATAGTGGGCTTGGCGGCTGCTGTCTTCAACGTGACAGGCCTGAGCATCGGCGGCCAGACAGTACTAGAGCCGGGCTTCATCAAGAGCCTAACAGACGCTTACGGCAGCAGGGACGCGGTCATGGCCTACATGATTTATACTCTGACCCCGAGCATACTAGCCGGGATACTCCTAGCCGGAGCCGCCTCCGCAGCAATGTCGACACTCGATAGCCTGCTAGCCGCCACAGCGATGGTGCTCACAAGGGATGTCTACCAGAGGTACGTTGATCCGAGGGCCGGCGAGGCGAGGCTAGTGCTTGTATCAAGGCTGCTGGTAGCCGCGTGGGCTGCGATAGGCTACGTGCTAGCAGTCACCAAGCCGGGCCTCATATTCGACATAGTAGCTATAGCCGCCAGCGGGGGGCTCCAGTTCCTAGTGCCTGCAGCGCAGGCAGTATTCCCGAAGAGGGTCTACGTTACGGGTAACGGCGCCATAGCGGGGATAATAGCCGGGACTCTCGTTACAATCCTGCTCACTAACAGGTTCCCCTTCGCGGAGGCGCTGGGGCTGCCGCCGATGCACCCTGCCCAGGCCGGCGTGGTCGGCCTTGTAGTAAACGCTGTAGTCGCTCTAGCAGTCTCCGGACTCTCGCCCAGGCCCGTCAAGAGCGAGGAGTTCTCCAAGGTACTCGGGGCTTAGGACCTGCGCTCCTCCCCGGGCTTGTAGCCATAGTATTTTACTGCCTGCTCCAGCGTTATCCTGCCCTCACGCAGGTCCCTCTCTACAAGGCTTCTAGGCCTCAGCTTCGGATCCCCCCAGCCCCCGCCCCCCGCGGTCTTGACTACTAGCATGTCGCCCTTGTTGAGGACGACCGTGGCCTTGCTGGGGAGCTTCTCCACTCTTCCATCGCTCCTTACTACAAGGTACTCTGCGGGCTCCCCGGGGAGCCCCCCATGTAGGCCCCATGGCCTTAGCTTTACCCTCTCGCCCGTGACCGTCACCCTCACCCCGTCCTCTAGTACGGCGAACGCCCTCACCACGCCTAGGCCGCCCCTGTAGCGGCCCGGGCCCCCGCTCCCCTCCCTGAGCCTGTACTGGGTGAAGAGGACTGGGTAGCTAGACTCGAGGACCTCTATCGGAGTGTTCATGGTGTTTGTCATGTTAGTGTGGACGCCGTCGACGCCGTCGCAGCAGGGCCTGCCACCGCTGCCGCAGGCTATGGTCTCGTAGAAGGCCCAGCCCCTGCCCCCCACTGCCACGTTGTTCATGCTCCCGCAGGAAGCTGCAGGCACCCTGTCGGGGAGCAGCTGGGCGAGCGCCCTGAACACGACGTCCGCTATCCTCTGGCTAGTCTCCACGTTGCCAGCCGACACGGGGGCAGGCCTCACTGGGTTCACCAGCGTGCCCCTAGGCGCCTTAACCTCTATCACCCTCTCGAAGCCACTGTTCATCGGCATCTCAGGGTCGAGTATCGACTTGAGTGCAAAGAGTGTCGAGGCCACGGTGACCCCGTAGACGGCGTTAACCGGCGCCTCCACCTGGGGACTTGTGCCGCTGAAGTCGACGGCGACCCTATCGCGCCTTATTGACACCCTAGCCTTAATCTTGACCATCCTGTCGCCGAGTTCGAGGTAGTCCTCGGCTATCGCGGATCCCTCCACGCCCAGCTCCGCAACAGTCCTCCTAGTGTACTCCTCAACGTAATCCAGGGCCCAGGACCACGTCTCCAGGACCCTCTCGGCGCCGTACTTCTCTGCTAGCCTCTTAATGGCGGCCTCGCCCACGTTAAGGGAGGCCAGCTGGGCCTTCAGGTCGCCGGCCACGTAGCTGGGAGTCCTCACGTTGGCCTGGATCAGCCTTATCAGCTCCCACTTCACCTTGCCCCTCTCAACGAGCTTCATAGGCGGGATCACCAGCCCCTCCTGGACTAGCTCGCCCACGTCTCCACCTATGCTACCGGGAACCTGGCCCCCTATGTCGACGTGGTGGGCCTTGTTGGCCACGAAGGCTATCATCCTGCCATGGTGGTACACGGGCTTGACCAGCATGACGTCGTTCAGGTGGGTCCCCGCTATGTAGGGGTCATTTACTATTACAACGTCACCCTCCTCCATGAAGAGGCCCAGCTTCTCGGCCTCCCTCATCAGGTTCCTAAGGCCCACAGCCATACTGCCTAGATGGACGGGTATGTGTTCAGCCTGGGCGACGAGGTCGCCCTCGGGGGAGAGGACTGCACAGCTGAAGTCCAGCCTATCCCTGATGTTGGGGCTGTAGGCCGTTCTCCTCAGCACCACCCCCATCTCCTCGGCTGCGAATATCGCCGCGTGGAGTATGACGTCCCTCACACCGCCCCTAGACCTTAATCCTGACCTCTCCATAGCCCCCTACAACCCCCCGCGACCCAGGAGGCAGGTAGAGGGTCGAGTCCTTGAACGCGACTATCGCGGGGCCCTCAATGGAGTCGCCCGGCCCCAGGTCCTCGGCCCTGTACAGCGGCGCCTCCACCCACTCGCCGGAGCAGTAGCACTTGACGCTTCCCGAGGGGCCTCCGCCGCCCCCGCCCCTCCTCTCGAGGAGGTGGAAGGGCTTCTCCGTCACGCCGACGGCCTCCACCCTGGCAGCGGCGACCTCCACAGGGTCCTCGGGGCTGTGGAAGCCGTACCTGCTCTCGAAGAGCGACTCGAAGAGGCTCCTCGCCCCCGAGAGGCCTCTATACGGGATCTCTATGGTCTCCAGCTGCCCCTTATACCTCATCTCCAGCATCCTGACCACGGCGACCCTCCCCCTCTCGACGCCCATGGCCTCCATCGACTCGAGTATCCTCGACTCCAGCTCCTCGAACAGCGAGTCCAGCTCGTCCTCGGACAGCCTCTCCAGCTCCCTGTTGACGGGGGCCACGAGTATCTTCTTGTAGTCGCTGAAGAGAAGGCCTAAGGCTGAGAAGACGCCGGGGTGCGGGGGCACGACGACCTCCCTGACCCCTACCTCCCTGGCTACCTCCACGGCGTGAAGGGGGCCTGCGCCCCCGAAGGCGATCATAGCCATCTCCGATGGGTCCAGACCCCTCTCCACCGTGACCAGCCTGACCGCCCGGGCCATGACGGTGTTCGCGAGGTCAACCACGGCCTGGGCCGCCTCGAAGGGCGAGTCAAAGCCCGCCCTCCTAGCCAGGTCCTCGAGCGCCTTTACAGCGAGCTCCCTAGAGATCCTGAGGAGGCCCCCCGCCAGCTCGTCGGGCAGCCTGCCCAGGGCGGCGTTGGCGTCTGTAACCGTGGGCTCCCTGCCACCCCTCCCATAGCAGGCCGGCCCCGGATCGGCGCCGGCGCTGAGCGGGCCCACCCTCAGAGCC
>JALUAM010000025.1 GCA_027051095.1 Acidilobaceae archaeon
CGGATGCTATCAGAGGCGAAAGCCCTCTACGGGCTCTTGCGCCCGCCATAGGCCTCAACCGTTACTAGACTATATACTCCCCTTCGCCGAAGTCGATTTCAATTGGCAAACAGTTATAGGCTCCGTTGTGAAGGGTTGTGAGGGGCTTAGACCATGACTAGCCAGCTAAACCTAGAAGAGGTTAAAGACTGCCGGGTAAAGCCTTCAATGACCGTTGCAGAGCTTGTCGAGTGCTACGCGGGTATGCACGGCTTCATGGCCGGGCATCTAGCCGAGGCTATATCGCTCTTAAGAGAAGGCGTCTCTAGGAGCAAGCTGAGAGTCCTCTCATTTACAGGCAACCTGGTCGCCACAGGGCTCAGAGGGGTCCTAGCACAGCTCATCGATGCCGGCCTGTTCAACGTCATCATAACCACTGCCGGAGCGCTAGACCACGACATAGCCAGGTTTATGGGGGGCCGCTACCTTAAGGGCAGGTTTGAAATGGACGACGAGGAACTCTATTCTAAGGGCTACCACAGGCTAGGCAATGTACTGATCCCCCTAGACTCCTACGGCCCCCTGGTGGAGAAGTTCGTGGGAGAACTGATTTCTAAGCTAGGCGACGGCGAGTATGGCACGTATGAGATACTCAGGATAGCCGGGAATTTAATGAAAGCCGACCAAGACTCTATTATAGGCGCCGCAGCCAGGAGCGGCGCCTACATATTCGTTCCTGGATGGCCTGACGGCGCGTTTGGCACAGCACTGTTCACCGAGGCGCAGAGACTCGGCGTAAAGCTCAGAGTCAACTATTTCAGGGACATGGAGAAGCTCGCCGAAATCTTCTTCTCAAAGGAAGGCGAGGCTCTAGCCCTGATAATCGGGGGAGGCATAAGCAAGCACCATACCATATGGTGGGCCCAGTTCAGGGAGGGGCTCGACTGGGTGGTATACGTGACGACAGCGGTGGAATACGATGGCAGCCTGAGCGGCGCTCACCCCCGTGAAGCAGTATCGTGGGGTAAGGTCAAAGCACGCGCCAAGAAAGCTGTCGTCTACGGCGACGCGACCATAATATTACCAATAATAGCTGCCGCACTCCTGGACAATGGAGGCGGCTAGAAGCGGATGCAGCGGGTTTCACACCCCTTTATTACCTTTTAACGTGAATTCTAGTCTAGGGTTTTCCCATTCCGAGAGAATACCGCCTACACTTTAGGGGGTGCTACACTATTGGCTAGAAGGCGTAGGACCTCGAGCGTAACCGAGGAACGCTATAAGAGTCGAAGCGTAGCGGAGATGATAGCTAAGCACGGCGAGTTCGCGGGCTTTCAGAATCCAACGAGAGCGCTTTACCAGACTATAAGGGAGTTAGTAGAAAACTCCCTTGACGCGACTGACACTAAGAAAATACTGCCATGGATACATATATCTATAAAAGAGGAATCTAGGAACAGCGTTAACGGAGCCAGGCCATGGTATATAGTGACTGTCGAGGATAATGGCGTCGGTATACCGGTTACTGTTATGGCTCAAGCCTTCGGCAAGGTGCTCTTCAGCAGCAAATACGTGATAAAGCAGACCCGCGGTATGTTCGGTTTGGGCGTGAAGGCCGTAACAATATATGCGCAGCAGACCACAGGATCCCCCATAGAAGTCTACAGCTCGACGGCAGAGTCCCAGTACGTCTACATGATGAAAATTAAGATAGATATGAAGAACAACATGCCTAAAGTATTAGAGAAGGGAGACTGGGCTAAGAAGGCAGCGTGGAGGGGCACAAGGGTTAGGGTTAAAATAGAGGGCGACTGGAAGAAGGCTAAATCCAAGATAATAGAGTATGTGAAGAGGACCGCTATTATAGCGCCTTACGCCGAGATTATATTTGAAACCCCCGACGGAACTATATATTACTATCCTCGTACTACACGTAAAATGCCTGAACCCCCTAAGGAGGCGAAGCCGCACCCTCACGGGGTTAATGTCGAGGACCTACGCGAGATTATAGCTAGTAGTAAGGCTAGGACCCTGAAGGAGCTCCTAGTATCCGAGTTCCAAAGCGTCGGCGAGAAGACCGCTCTCGAATTCCTAAGCAAATTCGGATTCGACCCAGACATGAATCCTAAAGAGCTGCTTAAAAGAGAGAAGGAGGGAGAGCTTGTAAAGCTAGTTGAGGCTTTATCCCAGTTCAAGTTCAGGGCTCCTAAGAGCGACTACCTCAGCCCTCTCGGGAGAGACATAATAATCGAGGGCTTAACCAGGATGTTTAGCCCCGAGTGGGTTGACGCTGTGACTAGGCCTCCCAAGTCTTACAAAGGGCATCCCTTCATAGTTGAAGTCGGTATGGCCTATGGGGGCGCCATAAAGCCCGTAGACGAGCCTGTGCTGCTAAGATACGCTAACAAGATTCCTCTACTCTACGAGGAGAGGGAAGACGTGTCCTACAAGGTTTTGAAGTCTATTAACTGGAAGAATTATAACGTGGAGTTCCCGGCCCCGCTTATAGTTCTAATACATATAGCTAGCACGAAGGTGCCCTATAAGGGCCTCGGCAAGGAGAGTATTAGTGAGACACCAGAACTCGAGAGCGAGATACGCAATGCAGTGCAGGAGGTTGCTAGGAGGCTAAAAAGCTATTTGATAAAGAAGGAGAGAGAAGAAGAGGCTATGAGGAAGGCCGAGGCGCTCGCCAAGTATATACCCGAGATAGCTTGGAGCCTGGCAGTCCTATCAAAGCCCCCTGACTCTTGGACGCCCCCTACCCCCGAGGAGGTCAACATGTTCAAGGAGAAACTCATAGACATAGTCGCTGAGAAGGTTAGAGTCGTGGGACCTGGCGGGGAGGAGGTCGATATGAAGAAGCTTGTCAAGCGCGTAGTGGACAGCGTGGAGCTAGAGTGAGAGGGTGATGAGGAGTGAGCGGAGAGCACGAGCACTTCATAGATAAGGTTGATCTTGAGGCTAGGCGTAGAGCGGCTAAGGTAATATATGAGAAGTTCGCTCCGGTTATAAAAGATGTTCTAGCGGGCAGGCCTCCCAAGCTGGTCATACCTAAGAGGACTCTAGCGAACACAGTGTTCGACCCTGAGAGGGGTATACTAGTTTTAGGCGAGGAGATGCTTGAGAGGGAGTTCCTCGATCTGGGCGAGAGCAGGAGATTCATGCAGACGCTCCTAATGGCAGCTATAATATACCAGTCTCTAATTGAAAACGAGTACCCAACAATTAGAGACCTCTACTATAAGGGCAAACACACGATAGTTTATAGGGACCTTAGGGGGAGAAGGCAGGAGGAGAACACGTGGGATGAGCAGAAGGAGAGCGACGCTGTCATACAGGATGTCGAGGTTTTCACGGGGCTCTTCAGAGAGGACATGCTTATATTAAGCAAGGAGAAGGGTAAGGTAGTAGGCAACATGAGGATTAGGAGTGGTAACGACGTTATAGACCTATCGAAACTAGGCCATGGAGCCTATGCTATAGAGTCTACCGCGGACTTAATAGAATTCATAGACGTTGACGCAGAATTCGTGCTAGTCGTCGAGAAGGATGCCGTGTTCCAGCAACTCCACAGAGCAGGATTCTGGCGAAAGTATAGGGCGATACTGGTTACTGGCTCCGGACAGCCCGACAGAGCAACCCGGAGGTTCGTTAGGAGGCTCCACGATGAGTACAACCTGCCCGTCTATGTTATAACAGATAGCGACCCGTACGGCTGGTACATCTACTTTGTGTACAAGGTAGGCAGCATAAACCTTAGTTATGAGAGCGAGAGGCTTGCCACCCCCAAGGCTAGATTCCTCGGGGTTCAAATGTCAGATGTATTCGGCTACGGCTCGAAGAAGCCCTATCTAAGCGACTCAGAGAGAAAGAAGTTCATAATCAAGGCCACGGACAGGGACGTTAAGAGGGCTAAGGAACTATTAAAGAACTACCCGTGGATATACAAGAACCCTCTGTGGAAGCGCGAGATAGAGATATTCCTTAAGAAGAAGGCTAAGCTAGAGATAGAGGCTATAGCTAGCAAGGGTATAAAGTTCTTCGCGTTCAAGTACATACCCGAAAAGATTGAGACCGGCGACTGGATACAGTAGAGCCTCGTTGACTCTGCTTTAAAGCGCTATTCTTCTCCTTTAAGCACCTTTAAGGGGACCCTAACGTCAGGGATGTCGAATTTTGGCTTGTGCCTGCTAGTTCTCGGAGGGTATAGTAACCCTTTCAACCCCCTCTCCCTCACCTCACGCTTTGTAACATTCCACCCCTTTCTCCAGCTATCCACCGATATGCATTCATCATTATCATAATCTACTATGACCGCAGCGACGTAGACTGCTCCCAGCCTTTTCAGCGCCTCAACCCTGTGATGGCCGTCTAGTATGACTAGCCCTCTCGAGTCCACTAATATGGGTTTTATCTGAACGCCATCCCTTACAAGCTGGACTTTAAGTTTTTCCACTCTCTCCTCTATAACCCTCTCGTGCGGCTTTAAGGCGGAGAGAGGCACGAGGACTATTGGATAGGAGCAAGGAGCGCCGTTAGGCCCTGTGTAACCTATAACCTTAAACTCCAGTCCAACTCCTTCACCCTCCCATTCCGACACAAACCCGCATCGCCCTAAACCCCGCTTTACGGTTGCAAGGACTTAACCGATATTATTTACCAGCATTAACGCTTAGAGCCGAGCAACTAATATAAGACGCGGCGAGCTATCAATTGTCGACGGCCATGGGCGGCTGCTTTATAAAACTGCCGCGGGCCGAGGACCTAGCTCTAGCGGTTGAGGTCCTGAATCGACTTTACCCCGACGACTACATATATATCAGGGATCCCGGGATCCTGGATTCCGTGGCAGGGGCTTCCGTAAACGCCTTCATTTACTCTGAAGGGATGCCATGCCGTGAGAGACTAGTGTACGCCCTTTCAACCTTATTCTACGAGGTGGTGTCGCAGCACCCACTTGTAGACGGCAATAAAAGGCTTGCAGTACTAGTTCTAGTAGCCGCTTTAAGAGCTAACGCGCTCCCAGAGCCCGGCCCCCACGAGCTGTGCTCTATAGCGCTGAAGGCGTCTAAGGGCGAAGCTTTCATAGAAGACGTTTACTACTTGCTACTTTCTACTTTTAAGCGAATTGCATAAGCTTGAGCTGGGGGGATGCTCGATCCTATCACTCTCTCTTAACGCGTCTAGCACCGCTTTTAAATCCCTAGCAGCAGCCATTACCAAGTCCCGCCATGAGGGCGGCTGCTCGATTAATTCCCTCCTGCCACTATCTGTCAACAAGCATGCACCTCTTCCCGGCGTATGAGTGGGAAGAAGTAATTAATTAAAATGTGTGGTGCGGCGGCCGGGATTTGAACCCGGGACCTCCGGCTTGGCAGGCCGGCGTCCTAGTCCAGGCTAGACGACCGCCGCACGGCCCCCTACGGGGCCCGGTTGATGTGTAGGGCTGGCCGGGGTTTTATCCGCTCTCTCGGGTTTAGCTTACTCCTCCATTTCGCATGCCGGCTTTAAAGCCCTGTTAATGGCTTGCATGCGTCTCTGCCTGCAGGCGGCTCGATGCGAGGGATTGATATACTGTGCATAATAGCGAGATCGTGTGGTGGAGAGCCCTTGATAACCATACTCGGCGCCGGCAAGGTCGGCATGGCTACTGCTATAATGCTCATGATGAGGGGTATAGACGATATACTGCTTATAGCCAGGACCCCTGGGAAGCCTCAGGGGGAGGCGCTGGATCTGGCTCATGCGGCCGCGGAGCTGGGAGTAGACATCAGGATTGAGGGTAGCAACGATTACTCAGCTATGAAGGGTAGCGACATAGTGCTCGTTACTGCTGGCATAGGCAGGAAGCCGGGCATGACTAGAGAGCAGCTGCTTGCCGAGAACGCCAAGACCGTGGCCGACCTCGCAGAGAAGATAAGGACTTACGCTAAGGACGCGATAGTGGTCCTAACTACTAACCCCGTGGACGCTCTAACGTATGTTATGTACAAGAAGACCGGGTTCCCTAGGGAAAGGGTTCTAGGCTTCAGCGGCATACTCGACTCGGGCAGAATGGCGTACTACATAGCTAGGAAGCTTGGTGTGAGCCCTGCGAGCGTGAACGCTATAGTTCTGGGGATGCACGGCGAGAAGATGTTTCCGGTCCCCAGGCTCTCTAGCGTCTCGGGGATGCCACTGGACAAACTGCTCTCGCCTGGGGACCTAGACGAGATTGTCACCGAGACCGTGAAAGCGGGGGCCAAGATAACCGAGCTGAGAGGCTACAGTAGTAGCTACGGGCCTGCGGCCGGCCTCCTGCTAACGGTGGAGGCTATTAAGAGGGACGCTAAGAGAGTCTACCCGTTCAGCATTTACCTGCAAGGCGAGTATGGCTACAGCGACGTAGTAGCGGAGGTGCCGGTAGTAGTCGGTAGAGGAGGCGCTGAGAAGGTGCTAGAGCTCCCATTGACGGAGGAAGAGAAGAAGAAGTTCGACGAAGCAGTGCAAGCGGTTAGAAAGCTTATCGAGAGCCTCCCCGAGGAGTATAGAAGCTAGGGCGGTGAGGAAGACCTTTGGGACTGATTCGGTGATGAACCCACCCTTGACCGAGCACTCCCCCATGAACGCACGCCCTAGCCCCTTCCTACCTAACCCCTCAACACAGCTTTTCCCTCGCAGGGGGCCTATCTGTCGAGTCACCCATGAGGCTCTAGCCTTCGTATTTACCCTCCAGCGCCCTTCAACTACGAAACCCGGGGGGGCTTAGTGAGGCTGATCTCTAAGGCGGAGGTCAGGGTGCTCGGCGACCCTGGCAGGAGCCTCTTAGCCGGGGGTAACAGGATTTACATGGCTAGGGGCTGCGATCTCTGCTTTCCCGGACTGAAGGCTGTTATATTTGTTACAGGGCTCTGTGACGACTCATGCTTCTACTGCCCTGTCAATAGAGAGAAGCTTGGAAGGGATGTATTCTACGTCAATGAGGTGAGGGTTCACAGCATAGACGACGCCGTAGAGGAGGTTGCTAGAATAGGTGCTGAGGGCGCTAGCTTCACCGGAGGGGACCCGCTTCTAGCTCCTGAGAGGGCTGTTCCGCTTGCAAGGGCCCTTAAGGAGACCTTCGGGCCCGGATTCCACATCCATCTCTACACGAGCGGTAGGAGGGCTACTCCCCAGTTGCTGCAAACTCTCTGGGAGGCCGGTGTCGACGAGATAAGATTCCATCCCACAGACCTCTCCCTCCTTGACAGGATTAGCATGGCCAAGAGGTATACAGGCATGAGCGTGGGCATAGAGATCCCTATTGCCCCCGGCATGGAGGAATGGGCAATAAAGATTATAGCGGAGGCCGAGAGGAGGGGTGGCGAGTTCGTGAACCTGAACGAGATGGAGATAGTGGGCCCCAATGCCAGGGCATTAATGGCTAGAGGGTATAGGGAGAGCGCTTCGAGGCCCTTCACCGTGGAGGGTGCGCTAGAATCTGCACTCAAGGTCCTTGAGTGGGCCTCCCGCAATTCTAGCATACCCGTACATTTCTGTCCCGCGAGGTTCAAGGATAGGATCCAGACAGGAAATAGGTTGAGGAATACTGCATTCAGGGACGCTTACTGGTACGAGGAGGCTACCAGGGAGGGCACCGTGGTGTGGGGTGAAGTTAGAGGAGCAGGCCTTCCCCAAGGCCTAGGAGAAGCGTGCGGGCCAGGTAAAGTATGCCTGCCCCCAAGGAAGGATTTACTACTGTTCATAGCGTCCAGGTACGGAGTGGATGCTTACATAGTGGAGGCGCACCCTACGCCGGATAGGAGGCCCATAGTGAGGGAGGAAAAGATTGGCCCGTAAAGGCGATGAGGTCCTGACCGAGGCCTCTAGGGTTCTATCGGAGCTGGCGGGGTTCAGCGTGGAAGTCGTTGAGAGGTTGAACGCGGGCGGCTTAGACCTAGTAGTAGTCGACCTGGGCTTAGTGAGAGGGGCTAGGACCTTACTTGTAGTCATGCCGCCGAGGACCACTATCAACCTATGGGCTTCTAGGAGAGCAGTAGCCGCCGCGCTCCACGTGGCAGGAGAGGCTAGGCATAAGCTGGCAATAATCCTCTATAGCCGCGGGGGCAGACTCACGAAGCCCGCCTATCTGTACCTCGGCGCGGTAGGGTCTAGGCTGGACTCTGAGATAGCTATAGTCAACGGGCCGCCTAGCGAGGTAGCACATGTCTTAGCCTCGCTCAGGGCTTTGGGTAGATTCGTGATAGGGGATAACAGGGTATACCCCGCAAAAATAGACTAGGAGTTCCTAAGCCTCTTCTCCAACATCTCAAGCTTCTCTATTATAAGCTTCCTCTCTATGCTAGCTACGAGCCTCCTAACCCTGACTACAGCGTCTGGGTTCACGCTTATCGAATCTATCCCCTTCCTCACTAGGAACTCTACAACCTCGGGGTACACGCTCGGGGCTTGGCCGCATATACTAACCGTCACGCCATGGGCATGAGCCTTCTCTATGAGCATCTCCATAGCCCTCAACACGGCGGGATCCCTCTCGTCGAAGTACCCCATCTTCGCTAGGAGGCCGCTATCCCTGTCGGCGCCTAGAAGCAGCTGCGTCAGATCGTTGCTGCCGATACTGAAGCCGTCGACTAGCTTCGCGAATTCATCGGCTAATATCACAGTGCTCGGCACTTCAACCATTATCCATACCTGGAAGTCCTTGCCCCTCTCCAGGCCCTCCTCCTCCATTATCCTGAGGGCCCTCTTCAGCTCCCATGTAGTCCTCACGAAGGGGAACATGACCCATACGTTCTTAAGGCCCCACTCGTCTCTCACCTTCTTTATAGCTCTTACCTCCAGCCTGAACGCAGGCTCGTAGGCCGGGTGTATGTACCTCGAAACGCCCCTCCACCCTATCATCGGATTCCTCTCGTCTATGTTCTCATATTTCTCCCCTCCCTTCAGCCTCCTATACTCGTTCGTCTTGAAGTCGCTGAACCTGACAACCACGGGCCTCGGGTATATTGCAGATGCCACCTTAGCTATGCCCTCGGCCAGCTTGTCTATGAAGAAGACGCCCCTCCCCTGCTCTATGAGATACATGGGGTGGTAGCCTATCCAGCTCGATATTATGAACTCTATCCTCATCAACCCTATACCGTCGAACGGGAGATGCTTGTACTTGTCTATCTCATCCGGGTGGCCCAGGTTCATGTAAATCTTCGTCGCCGTCACGGGGTAGAGGCTCACTACTATCTCCGCTGGCAAAGCCGTGGGGGCTGCCTCAACTTCTCTAGCCTCTTCCACCTTCTTCTCGGCCTCCTTGACCACGCCGCGGTAGACTACACCCCTGCTGCCATCCACGGTCACCACCATGCCGTCCTTGAGGACCCTCGTGGCCTCCCCTGTCCCGACTACAGCTGGTATGCCTAGCTCCCTAGCTACTATAGCTGCGTGGGCTGTCATCCCACCCTCATCAGTCACTATAGCGCTGGCCAGCTTCATGTACGGCACCCAATCTGGGTCAGTCATCTTTGTGACGAGTATGTCGCCCTTGCTCATCTTTCTAGCGGCCTCCTCTACGGTCAGAGCGACTTTAACCTTGCCTGCTGCAACACCCGGGCTCGCAGGTACACCTCTTAGTAGTACCTCGCCTTCGCCCTCCTCCCTGGCCTCCTCAACTTTCTCCTCCGCGGGCCTGCTTGCGCCGGCCGTGGTTACCGGCCTCGCCTGCACTATGAATATGTTATGTGGAGGCTCAACATCCATGTCTATAGCCCATTCTATGTCCATAGGCTTGCCGAAGTGAGACTCAACCCTAAGGGCGAGCCTGCCCAGCTCACGCGCCTCCTCATCGCTTATCGATGGTGCGTCGGGCTTAATACCATGCTTTGATATCAGCTCTGCTATCGCAGGCCTTACCTTCCTTAGCTCCTCTAGCTCTGAAGCTGTGGAGGGCAGAGTAACCTCTACGTTGCCGCCAGCTCGGGGGTCGTAGAACAGCGCCTTTCTCTTCTCAGAGATCCTCTTCTCCAGCACGCTCAGGTCCTTCTTGGAAAGGACTATCCTGTCAGGGGTCACCTTGCCTCCTACGATGTACTCGCCGAGGCCCCAGATCGACTCGATCACTATCTTATCCTCCTCGCCCGTCACGGGGTGAACAGTGAACATGACCCCGCTAGACCTGCTGTTAACCATCTTTTGCACTATGACAGCCATGAGCGCGCTTTCGTGGTCGACGTTTAGGCTATCCCTATAGCTTAGGGCCCTGGCAGTCCAGAGGCTAGCCCACACCTTCTTCACATGCTCTACTAGCTCCTCCTCGCCTCTGACGTTCAGGTATGTCTCTTGCTGGCCTGCGAAGCTCGCCTCGGGTAGATCCTCAACAGTCGCACTACTTCTAACGGCGACCCTAGGCTCTTCAACCCCCACCCTCCTAGCTAGCTCCCTGTAGGCCTCTACTATCTCCCTCCTTATCCTGGGTGGCATCGGAGTCCTTACGAACTTGCTCCTGATCAGCTGGCTTGCCTCCTCGTACTCCTGCGGAGTTCCCATAGTTATCTTCTCCTCTATCACGTACTTGATGAACCCTGCTATACCCGTCTCGTATATGAACATCTTGTAAGCATCACTCGTTATAACAAAGCCGGGGGGCACTGGTATACCGGCCTTGATCAACTCGCCGAGCCCAGCAGCCTTACCCCCCACGAGGCCTAGCTTGTCCTTATCAACCTCTTCTAGCCATAGGATGAGTCTACCCCCCAAACGGGGCACCCAGGCTGGGGGTTGCAGGTTTAAGGTTATAAATCGCTTAGCGGCTTATAACATTGATGTGGACAGATAGAAATAGGAGGATAGAAAGGTTTTTATTACCCGCTCAAGAGCCTCTCGAGGGCTTTGCCAGCGTTCTCAAGTCTAGCCTCTACCCTCTCCCCAGTAGCCGCCGAGTAGAGCGTAATAGTGCCGCTATCAGCCTCCTTCCTGCCCACAAAGGCTATAACAGGCACCCCCATCTTCGATGCCTTTCTTCTTTGAACCTGGCCGCTGGTCCTCGATAGGTCTATCCTCACATTGAAGCCCTGGGATCTTAGGAGCGAAGCCGCCTTCCATGCATAACTGTAGACGTCGCGGTCTAGGACGACTATGTAAACCTGGGTTACAGTCTTTTTCCCGGCCCTGAATATCCCGGCCTCGAGGCCCCCATCTATAATTCTATCTACTCCTATACTGACGCCGGTGGCAGGAACGTCTCTCCCGGCGAAGAGCCCTATAAGACCGTCGTATCTACCGCCTCCAGCTATACTGCCCACGGGCAGGTCCTCTGAGGTGACCTCTAAGATGGGCCCCGTATAGTAGTCTAGCCCCCTGACAAGGCTAAGATCCATCACAACCCGCTTGTCGTCTATGAGAGAGGCCATCTCCTCGAGATGCCCCACGGCTTGAGCCACCTTAGGGTTAGATCCGTACCTGCTCGACACCCACTCTAGGACCTCGGCCATGCTCCCCCTAATCGAGGCAACCTCCATTATCTTGTCCACGACACTCGCCGATAAGCCTAGCTTCTCTAGCTCGCCTCTAACCCCCTTAGCCCCGATCTTGTCCATCTTGTCTATCGCCCTGTAGACAGGTACTGGGTCTCTTATCCCGAACTCCTCCTCGAATATGCCGGCCATGAGCCTCCTATCATTAACCCTCACAATGACCCTTCCAAGCCCTATCTCGTCCATCACGTCCAGCACTAGGTTAACTATCTCCGCGTCTGCCTCGGGGTATGGGCTACCCACTATATCGGCGTCGCACTGAGTGAACTCGCGAAACCTGCCCCTCTGGGGCTCCTCATGCCTCCAGACCTTACCTATATGATACCTCTTAAATGGCATCTGGAGCCCTGGGTTAGACGCTACGAACCTAGCCATGGGAACTGTTAAGTCGTATCTAAGGGCATACCACCTGCCACTTAGAGGGTCCTGGAACCTCCATATGAGCTTGTTCTCAGCCTCCTCCCCATACTTGCCGGCCAGCGTCTCCCAGTACTCAACAGCCGGCGTGTCCAGAGGATCGAAACCGTATCTTTGAAACACTCTTTCAATCTTACTCACTATATCAATTTTCAATATCATTAGTTCGGGCGGGAAGTCTCTGAAGCCACGGGGCGGCCGCGCCTTCTGCAATCCCGCATGCCCTCATGAGGGGCTTCGAACTCCTGAAAGAAATTACTTTATCGCCCGCGCACCGTTTATCTCACACCCTCCCCAGCCTTAACGCTTAAACACCCACCCGATTAACATATATACTCTTCGCGGCGAAAGAGAGAGGAGGGGTTTAGGCATGATTGAGGCTTTCGTAGCAATTGCGACGGCGCCGGGCGCTGAGGATAGCGTTTTCGAGGCGTTATGTAACATGCCCGAGGTGAAGGAGGTGTACATGGTTTACGGACCCCACGACTTGATAGTTTACATAGAGGCTCCTAACACCGACCACGTGAGGCAGGTGGTCTTGAGGATAAGGCAGATAGAGGGGGTCAAGTCGACCACGACTATGACCGTATCGAGAAAGAAGATTAAGAGGTAGACTATGGGGGGCGGCGAGAGGGTAGTATCAGTAGCCGTCGATGACCTAGACTCGCCTTGGGGGGGCTGCTCGACCCACTTTTCAGGCCTCCTCCTTAAGAGGCTGCTCGACCTGGGCGCGGAGCCCGCTGACTACCCGCTACTAGTTAGACTCAACCCTGGCATTCCGTGGAAGACTCGGGGAAACGCGGCCATAGTTATAAGGGTTAGAGGTTTAGACCCGAAGCTAGTCTTCGAGGAAGCTGTTAGCCTCGCGTTAGAATACGCGGGGTGGAGGTCGGAGGCTGGAAAAGCGCCCGGCGTTGTCGTCCACGAGGGCATCCCGTGGACGCCGCGGCTTAGACTACTCTACAGGCTCTCTCTGACCTCCGTCACCACTATCGACGTCGCGGAGAGGATCCTAGGGAAGGAGGGCGCTCTGTGGTGGGGTGGTAGGGGGGTTATCGGAGCATCGTCGGCCATAGCAGCCCTGGCCCCGGGCGACGACTACACGTGGGAGCTAATAGCTTACAGGAGGCCGGAGCTCTGGGGCACTGACAGGTGCGTCGATCTCGAGAAGGCGCTGCTGGCAGAGGCTAGATCTCCCCCCTGCGTGTTCAACAATTTCGACCTGTGGAAGGGCGAGCTAACAGCGGCGCCCTCGGGACCTGACCCCGTGCTAGCCGGCTTTAGGGGCGACTGCCCCGAACATCTAAACATTTACAGCATAGCCCTCTGCGAGGAGCCCCACTTCTGGGTCCTATACAGGTCTAACCAGCACACAGACGCTCACGTGAGGCTGGGAATTGAGGCGCCCCCGAGACCATACAACTACGTCTCTATCGAGGGCACAGTCACGGGGAGACCCGAGGTCCTACCTGGCTCCCATGTCAGAGTCTACCTGGCGACCAGCTGGGGCAGGGTGCAGGCCCTATTCTTCAGCGAATCCTACCCTCTCAACAGAGTGGCTGCTAAGCTCTTAGAGGGAGACCTAGTGTTAGTTCATGGGAGTGTTAGGCCGTCCGATCCCGGGTCTCCTCCGGTGGTCGCAGTCGACAAACTCGTAGTCAGGAGGCTTGCTAGGTCCTATACCGCCGCGGCCCCCATCTGCCCTAGATGCGGTAGGAGGATGAAAAGCGCGGGGAGGGGTAAGGGCTACAAGTGCCCCCGATGCGGCTTCAGGGCTATGGCTAAGCCCGTAATGGTGGAGGCTCCAAGGGACCTGGTGCCAGGAGTCTACACGCCACGGGAGGGGCGTCTGAGGCACCTGACATCGCCACCTAGTAGAAGGCCCCAGAGCGGCCCTCCAGCGCCGCCCCGTCCCCACCTGATAGCCTCATGGAATAGTAAACCCCCCGGTTACGACCCCCCTGTTTCCGGTGGAGACCGGAGGCAAGGCCCACACCCCCCCTTTTCCAGTGGAGGCTAGCACCCGCGGAGGGCCTGGTCGCCCGGGTTAAACGCTCTCTCCGCCATACAAAGCTTACAGGGCGGCGTGTGGTAGAATATCTCTTTAATTTATTTTTGCATCATTAGGAGCTACAGCTTTACACACAGGAGAGGCCCTGGCAGCCGGGCTTAGAGAGTCTCCACAGGAAGTGGGGGGGTCCCCCTGTTCATATATGGAGGTGCCTGAAGAGGGGGCTTGGGGCCTTATAAGGACCCCCCTGTTTCCTGTGGAGGCCGCTGAGGTGTCTCTTGATATCTCTGGTGTAGGCACATAGTATTCGGGTGATTCAGGGCCTTGGAGCGGTGTGACCCCAGAGTTGCTGCTTCCCGTGGAGCTCTATCGTTGCTCGAAGAGCTAGGCCTTAGCTCCGGGATTATAGGGCTTGGTACGGGGTCTACTGTGACGGCTTTTATAGGCGAGGCTAGACGCTATCTTGGTAAGTTTAAGGGCGTCGTTGCGAGCAGTCTTGATACTGCACTTAGGGCTGCAGGAGCTGGTCTAAGGGTTCTAGACCCCCGCGTTTACCGGGGGGTTGACGTTTATGTTGACGGCGCCGACGAGGTCGAGCTTAGAAGCGGTGCGATGGTCAAGGGTGGGGGCGGAGCGCTTTTAGGCGAGAAGATAATGGCTAGGGCTAGCAGTCTTAACGTGTTCATAGTGGGCGCTGACAAGGTGGTGGAGGTCCTGGGGGCTAGGAGGCCTGTGCCCCTCGACGTGGAGCCGCTATACCTGTCTATGACTGTTAGAGTGTTGGAGTCCATGGGGTTTAAGGCTAAGCTTAGGAGCGGCGCCCCGGGGAAGAGGGGGCCTGTTGTCAGCGATTGGGGCGGTGTCATAGTGGACGTTGAGACGGGGCCTATAAGCGATCCCGCGGCGCTCGAGAGAGAGTTAGAGCTAGTGCCGGGTGTCAGGGCGTCGGGTATATTCACGGGGTTAGCAGACTACGTGGTGGTCGGCTATGACGACTGCGGGTGGAGGGTATTCAAGTTCGCCAGGCGGGGATAGGGACGCCTGCGAGGTTGAGCTAAGAGCTAGCATGGAGGCTGAGCCCGGAGGTTATAGGTATGTTAGGGTCGACACGGGAGAGTCCAGCGTGTGGGTCTACCTAGGGGAGACTGGCGACTACGTCATAGTTCCGTTCTCGTACTGCTCATGCGGTTTCTTCCTGAGGAATGTTAAGGGTGAGGTGAAGCCCTGCTCTCACCTGAAGGGGCTGGTAGGGACTCTAAGGGCCGGAAGGTACAGAGAGGTTAAGCTCAGCCCCAGCGACGCTGTGAGGATCCTGGCTGAGGCGTTAGTGTCAGGGTACGCATTCACGCTGAGGGCTATGCTAGCCCCACGGGACAAAGATGTGGGCGGCGGCGACTATGGCTGATAGCAGGAGAGCGGCTCC
Source organism: Acidilobaceae archaeon (assembly GCA_027051095.1). Lineage (GTDB taxonomy): Archaea > Thermoproteota > Thermoprotei_A > Sulfolobales > Acidilobaceae > Aeropyrum. The sequence goes on from JALUAM010000025.1 coordinate 15,335, forward strand.
GACGACAACAGTCGGGCTGACCTTAATCTTCCCCTCATACTCCTCATAGAATGATAGCAAGCCGGCAGCCGTTATGGGCGCAGCCCTCCTCTCCCTTCTCCTCTTAGCAGCGGACAACCCTTTCCGCCCCCGTTTAGGTTATCACTGACTCGGGGATTTAACTGCACTTTCTCCTGCAGAGCTCCATTGCTAGGGAGCGGGCTAGGTCCTCACCTATAACGGGGGATAGCGTGGAGTACACGGCAATCCTAGCCTCCTCCAGGTCGAGGTCCCTGGGCGCCCAGCCCGCGAGCCACGCGACGGTGTCTAGGTGTAGCTCCGGTATCCCGGTAAGGTCTGCCACCCTGCCCCAAGCTCTCCTAGCGGGGTCGGGGTTTGAGACTAGTCCTCTATATCCAGGGCCGTCTACCATCATGCTTGAGAACGACGAGCATGCTACCCTAACGTCTACAGGAATGGGGATGCCCCTGGCCAGGGGGACCCTGCCGACTAGCGGCCTGACAGCATAGTATGCCATCTTGACGGCGAAGGTAACGGTCTTAGTGTAGCCCTTCTCCCCCAGAGCGATCCTGAGGGCCTCGGCCACCTTTCTAGGCTGCTCGACCACCAGCCTGGGCTGAGACGCGAGTTGCTCTAGCATTCTGCGAGCGCCCGCCCAAGCCCTTGAAACCCTCTTGATCTTGCCCTCACGACCGATCACGCTACCCTGACACTCCTCGAGGAACCTTATAACCCCCCGGTAAACGCCATCAACGCCGGGCCCTGACAGCGATGGAACCATTATAGAAAAGCACTTCCACCACTCCTCGGCCCTCATGGCAAGTCTATAGCTGGCTAGCGCGACCAGGAGAGCAGCCACCGCGGCCCTCCCAGGGCCTAGCTCCTCCGCCACCTTAGCAACGTAGGCGTACTGAGGATCCACCTTCTCCTCCAGGAGTAGGACACCCTCTACTCCAACACGGCCTAGGACATCGGCTACACGCTCGACCCTGCGGTAGTTGACCGTGTACAAATTAGTGGCAGCCCCGAAGCGTAGACTAGTCTACATTGCACGCTTTATCTCCTTGCAGGCGACAGCCGCTAGAGGGGCTGGGGCGCCTTGGAGCTGAGAAAGGTGACCCTCTACGAGGTCTGGATGGAGCTGAAATCAGAGTTCGAGACCAGCTTCGGATCCACGAAGCTCCGCCCCGCCATACTGGTTAGGGTCGAGGAGAGGGGAGGCGAGGAGGGGTGGGGGGAGGTTGTAGCCGGAGAGGGTCCCTGGTACAGCTATGAGACCGTCGAGACAGCCTGGATAGTCCTGGAGAAGTATCTGGTCCCAGAGCTGTTTAGGCGTGGCTTCTCGAGGGCGGTTGACGTCGGGAAGGCGCTGTCCAGGGTTAGAGGCCATAACATGGCTAAGGCGGGGCTCGAGGAGGCCCTGTGGGACTTGGAGGCCAGGCTCGAGTCCAGGCCGCTATGGGTCCATATAGGCGGTGTAAGGGATAGGATTGAGAGCGGCGTTAGCGTGGGGATCCAGCCCACCGTGGAGGATTTAATCAGGGTCGTCTCATCGTTCCTCGATCAGGGCTACAGGAGGGTGAAGATCAAGATCAAGCCTGGATGGGATGTAGAGCCTGTTAGAGTCGTTAGAAGGGAGCTAGGCGACATACCGCTTCAGGTAGACGCCAACGCGGCCTACACTCTAAGAAACCTGAGAACCTTGAGGGAGCTGGATAAGTTCGACCTACTAATGATAGAGCAGCCCCTAGGCCACGAGGACCTGGTAGGCCATGCAGAGCTGTCGAGGCTCCTTAAGACGCCCATTTGCCTCGACGAGAGCATAAGAGGGCTCAGCGATGCTATAGCAGCCTTCAAGCTGGGCTCAGCTCACATAATAAACGTTAAGCCTGGGAGAGTGGGCGGAATAGCTGCGTCGCTGGAGATACATAAGTTCTGGGCCGAGGTCCTAGGCCTGCCCCTGTGGATAGGAGGCATGCTCGAGACCGGCGTAGGAAGGGGCCACTTAGTAGCACTTGCAACCCTGCCGGGGGTCTCCTACCCTAACGATATAAGTGCTAGCGACAGGTACTACGAGGAAGACATAGTTGAGCCCCCCTGGACGCTGGACAGAGATGGCACTATTCCGGCCCCCAAGAGGCCGGGGATAGGCGTAGAGGTCATGGTAGACAAGGTTGAGAGGGCTTCCCGGAGGAGGATCGAGCTTAAGCCGCGGAATGCTTAGAAAGAGCCGGGGGAGACTGCAGGCGATGACTGCAAACCTCCGACGCCTAGGGCCCCCGAAGAGGGGCCCGAGGAGGAGGCCCTGCGAGGAGAGAGCCTGCGGGGTCTAAATGTTGCCCCTGCTACGCTTCCTCAGGGTTGCAGCCTCGTACTCGTACTACTTCGGGCTTTCGCTAATAGCGGCCAGCATGCCATTCATAGGGGCCCCTGCGCTCTACGCTATGTTTGTTGCCGGCGGCATGCTTAGGCCCACCACAGACGAGACGATGATCCTAGTGGAGTTCGGTCTTTGGGGCGCCCTGCTCCTAGCCCTGGGAA
>JALUAM010000026.1 GCA_027051095.1 Acidilobaceae archaeon
ACCGGGAGGCCCCAGCGGTTAGAGAGTCAAAAAGGAAAGGGTTTAGGGGAGGAGGGGGGTGGCCCTCACGATCTCCTCAGGATTATAGCCGCCGCTATTATCGCGGCCGCTATTATGATGCCTGCGACTATGAAAGTTGTAACGCCGGCGCCCCCAGCCTGTGTCACGGTGGTAGTAAACGTGACCTCTGTCGTCACAGTATCGGTTACGGTCTCGGTTTCGACCTGAGTAGTTGTGACCGTGGTGGTTACGGTCTCGGTTCTAACCACCTCCCTCTCGACAACGGTCACTATGAATAGGCCCGCCGCGTGGGCGGCCATAGTGTTGACCACCCTGCCCACGAACTCGGGGCCGTCGAGGGCGACGCCATAGTACTCCGGGGCGGTCATTGGCTCGTAGCCTCCGTACATGGTCTCGCTGCTAGCGATTATCATGAGCCTGCCCGTGTACTCTATCATCATCAGCGGGAAGGGGCCACTGTTAACCTCGTCGTTGAGCGGGTCGTAGTAGACAGCTGATAGCCCGCCGGTCTCGAAGGTCTGGTGCTCCACGCTCTTAGAGTCCTCCGTGGTCCTCACTATCACGTAGACGTTGTCGGGCTTAAGCTCAGGCTGTTTAATGGGGTTCACGGGCTGGCCGTTAGTGCCTATCACGTAGAGGGCCCCAGGCCCGTGGAACAGAACCTTGCCCCCGTTGGCCAGCCCCTCCGCCAGGAACGTGAAGGGAGGCTCGGGGTCTACGAGGCCCACAACCCTGTAGCTCCTCTGAGCGTTCGAAGTGTAGTCCTCCACGCTAACGTAGTCTATCCTGATGGAGCTGCCTAGCGCCTCGAGGACCTGGTTCACAGCCTGCTGGGCGATCTCGGAGCCCTGCGCCGGGTAGTCGCTGTCGCCGGCGACCCACACGGCCTTCCTGCCCGAGGCAGCCCATTGCCTCACAGCTTCGACCTCCTCGGCGCTCAGCAGCGCCGCGGGTTGGCCTATGAGCAGCACGCTCACGTCTGAGAGGTTCTCGGGCGTCAGACCGCCAAACCTTATCTCGTCTACCGCCTGGACGACTTCACTCCTCACAAGCTCCAGCTGGGCCTCATCGGAGAGTATCAGGACCCAGTAGCACGTGGCGCAGGACGCTATAATCACTTCGACGCCCTCGTCGGCCTGCCCATGGCTCAAGTCTATCGCAACCACTATGGGAGCCTGGGCCGACGAGGGGAGGGGCGAGAGGGCTACGAGTAGAAGCGCTGGGAGAAGGAGGGCGGCTAGCCTAGCCACTAACCCTTCACCCTATAGACACACCCCGCGGCCGGCTTTAAAAAGGGGGTTGCTTATTCGTCGTGGAGAACCCAGGATATCACCTCTCGCCCGTCTTAAACCCTAGGGGAGTGGTGGCTATGGGTGAGTCCCGGCTCCTGACCCTCTTTAATGCTCTGATGCTAGCTGCACTCGTAGCCCTCCCTCAGGTGCTTGTAGCTGCCTCGAGCATTGTGCCACCGCCCGCGGAGGGGTTCTACGAGAGGTTCTACTCGCCCGTGGAGTCGAGCGAGAGGATAATGTGGCCTACGTGGGCTTACCCCGCTGTGGTAGAGCCCGGGGGCGAGGTCAGGGTTAATCTGTCCTTCGAGGCTTCGGAGGCCTCGGCGTTCATAATCAACGTGTCGACCGGCGAGAGGGTCGAGCTGGAATTCCAGGGGCTTGACGAGGATTGGGAGCCCCTGGCCCTGGGGGTTAAGGGCCCGACGACCCTGGTCTTCAGGGTGCCCAGCAACGCCCCGGAGGGCATGTACAACCTCTACGTTGAGGCCGGCGGCGTTGAGGCATGGATGCCCAGGGCTGTACTAGTATCCCGGGGCCCCGAGAGGCTTGTAATACTACACGTCTCCGACCCGCAGCTGGGGGCCTCTAACAGGGGGATAGTCAACGATGCCAAGCTAGCCAGGTACGTCGTGGCGGCTAACACCCTGGTTAGGGACTTAGGCGTGAACCTGGTGGTGGCCACCGGCGACATAGCTGACATAGGGACCCAGGCGGCCGCCTACAGGAGCATATACTTCAGCTTCAACCAGGTCCTGGTGCCGACTCTCATAGCGCCGGGCAACCACGACTGGGCCCAGGTCCCGAGCCGGGAGGCGTTCCTGGAGAGGTTCTTCGGCAAATATATAGTCCCGGCTAGGTCCTGGGCGTGGGTCTGGGGCGACTACGCGGTCATAGGCTTAGACACGGGATCCAGGGGCTTCTTCGACGAGGAGGTCCTAAGCTTCCTCGATGAGATGCTGGAGAGGCTGAGCGACAAGAAGGTGATACTAGCGTTCCACCACCCCCTCTTCTCGAGGCCGGGTAGCTACAAGGGCGACGCGGAGCAGGTTGCAAGGTACATGTACGGCAGCTGGAGGGACAACTTCGAAGCGGCCTCCAGGTTCCTCGAGCTAATAAACGAGCATAAGAACGTGGTTGCCGTTCTAGCGGGCCACCTACATAGGGACGCCGACGTAGTGTACGAGAGGAGGGACGGTAGCAAGGTCTACTTCATAACCACGACGACCATGGCCCACGGCTACCCCGAGGGCTACTACTGGGGCGCTAAGGTAGTAGTGGTAGAGCCCACAGGCGAGGTGAGGGTAGTAAGCCTGGACAGGGAGTACAGCCTAAGGAGGGGTAGCATCAACTTCGAGCCGTTCAACGTTTATACTACCGTCTCCGTTGATGGCAGAGCCCAGGCGTGGGTCTACGATACCAGGGGCTTCGAGGCTTTCGACGTGTCCAGGGCTGTGGTGACGTTCATACTAGACGCCTCGGCGGAGCCGCAGCCCTACTCAACGAGGCCCGGGGCCCTCCAAGGGATCATATCTAGCGCCGACCTAGTGCACTACAGGCTCTACGTGGCTGAAGCCGACCTCAGGGGCGAGGGCGTTATAGCCCTAGCGGCTTACATCGACAGGGAGCCGCCGACGATCACCGTGGCCGCGATGATACCGGCCACGCCCTCGCCGGGCGGTGTCTTAACAGTGTCGATTAGGGTCGAAGACGCTGGCTGGGGCGTAGTCTCCGTGGAGGCGTGGCTCGTGAAGCCCACGGGCGAGAAGGAGGAGCTACCGGTGGCTATGGGCCTCAAGAGGGGCGAGTACATAGTCAGGGCTAGGCTGCCCGAGGCCGCCAAGTCGATAATAGTCGAGGCGGTCGACGCGGCGGGCAACAGGGCGAGCTATGAGATAGAGCTGGGCCTCGGAGTAGAGAGGAGGGAGCCCGTGGAGACCGTGACCGAGCAGCCGCCTCGGGAGGAAACCACGCCAGCAGAGACGCCAGCCGGAGAGGAGACGCCCGTCGGGGCCCAGACGCCGGAGACCCCGGCGGTCGACGCGGAGAGGCCGGAGGAGACTGCTGAGACTGCCGGAGAGCAGACAGCGCAGACAGCTAGGGAATTAGTCACAGAGACGGCAACCGCCACCGCGGTTGCAGGCGCTCTCTCGGGGAGCCTGCTGGTAGTCGCTGCGGCGGTCATAGCAGCCCTGATCATAATCGCTGCGGCGGTCCTAAGGGCCAGGTCCCGAGCCTAGGCCTTAGGAGCCCCTAGGGCCAGCCTCTCAAGCTCCCCAGCGTACTTGAGCCCGCTCCCAGTCAGCACCACAAGCGGCTTCCCCCTGAGAGCCCCCGCCTTTTCCAGCGCCCTGAAAGCCGCCCACGCAGCCGCGCTGCTAGGCTCAACTATGAACCCAGCCGAGAGCAGCTCCCTCAAGGCGCCCTTAACAGCCTCGTCCCCGACGATAACTACTCCTCCCCCCGTGGACTCGACGGCCGCCGCTATCTCATCCAGCCTCGCAGGCCTCTTGACCACTAGCGCGTCCAGCAGCCTACCGCTGCCCCCTCCCACCCTGGCTAGGACCTCGACTCTACCCTCAAGGCTGGCCGCCTCAGGCGATTGAACCGCTATCAGCCTGAAGTCCTTGACGCCCGACTCCAGTAGCCCCCTGTAGACGCCTAGGAGGAGGCTCCCGCTGCTCACAGGCAGTATAACATCCCTCCCGGCGGCGCCTGCCAGCTCCCTCCCCAGGCTCTTAACGCCCTCTAAGAACACAGGGCTCGTCTGATGGGCTACGTGGAAGCACTCGCCCGCGTCTCTCTCGGCCATGGAGGCCGCGTCATCCCTCGAGGGGGCCTCGACGAGCCTGGCTCCCAGGGCCCTGATGAGTGCCTTCTTACCTGCACCCGCCCCCTTCGGCACGTAGACCCTAGCCTCAAGGCCCAGCCTGCCCGCGAAGGCCGCCACCGAGACCGCCGTGTTCCCGCTCGAGTCGACTACTACGCACCTGTAGCCGAGCCTTTTAGCCAGCCAGAGGCTGTAGGAGACCCCCCTGTCCTTGAAGCTCCCCGTAGGGTTGAGGTACTCTAGCTTCACCAGAGCCGGGCCTGCTTCCACCAGGGGTGTGGAGCCCTCCCCCAGGAGGGGCCTCTGGGCGGGCAGGCGGCCTAGAACCTCGAGGGGCCCCCTGCACCTGGGGCACCAGGGGTAGTACCTGCCCTCCTCGCCCTCGAAGCCGCAGCGCGGGCACTTCAGCCTCCAGCCGCGCTCCAAGCTCTAGGCCCGGCTCTAAAACAGGGGGACGGCGCTATTAACCCTGGGGAGTCGGGCTCTACTGCTTCTTCTCCTGTACCTCTAGGACGTTGATTATCATCTCCACCAGGTGCTGCGGCTTCGTGTACCACTTGTCGTAGTTGTACTTCTTGCCCTTATATGACACCTCCACCTGCTCCTGGGCGTCCCTGACGGTCATCACTATCTCGGAGCCCCTCACCAGGCTGAACGAGCTCCTGCCCCTGGGCAGTATCTTGAGCCCGTACTCCCCCAGCTTAGGGCGGAGCAGCTCTTTAACCTGCTCGATGTACTCGCTCATACCCGCCGCACCAGTGGGGGGCTTGGAGACTAAAAGGTTATAAATTATATTAAGGGTATATTCAAGGATTTACGATGGGATTACACGTTCAAAGGCCTTCACGGCCCCTAGCTACCCGGGTGCTCGGGCATGGGCGGCCGCGAGTTCAAGACGGTCACGGTTGTCGGAGCGGGCACCATGGGCCATGGCATAGCCGAGCTCGCCGCCATGATAGGGCTTAGGGTCTACCTGGCTGACATCAACATGGATATACTTAACAAGGCGCTTGAGAGGATTAGGTGGAGCCTCGGGAAGCTAGCTGAGAAGGGCAGGCTCAGGGAGAGCGTGGACACTGTGATGTCGAGGATACAGCCCGTAGTGAGCGTGAAGGACGGGGAGTTCAGCGAGGACCTAGCCAGGGCCCTCTCGGAGTCAGACGTGATGATAGAGGCTGTGCCCGAGAAGTTGGACCTCAAGCAGAAGCTCTTCGCGTTCGCTGACAAACATGCCCCAGGACACGCTATACTGGCGACGAACACTAGCAGCCTGCCAATCACGGAGATAGCTGCTGCGACGTCGAGGCCTGAGAGGGTCGTCGGCATGCACTTCTTCAACCCGCCGGTGCTAATGCCGCTGGTCGAGGTGGTCAAGGGCGAGAAGACGAGCGATGAGACAGTTCAGGCCGTCGTCGAGCTTGCCAGGAGGATGGGCAAGGAGGTGGTAGTGGTCAGGAAGGACGTGCCCGGCTTCATAGTCAACAGGATCCTCGGCAGGCTCATGGAGACAGCCTGCATCCTAGTCGAGAGGGGAGGCTACAGCATAGAGGAGGTAGACGCCACCGCCAGGTACACGCTCGGCTTCCCTATGGGCGTTTTCGAGCTGGCAGACTACAGCGGCATAGACGTGTTCTACCTGGTATTCAAGGCTATGGGGGAGAGGGGCTTCAAGGCCGCCGAGTGCAGGCTCTTCGAGGAGAAGTACAAGGCCGGCGAGTACGGTGTCAAGGCCGGCAAGGGCTTCTACACCTACCCAGAGCCGGGCAAGTTCGTGAAGCCGAGCGTAGCTAAGGAGAAGGCGGTGATCGACCCCGCCCTGATGCTGGCCCTGCCGGTCAACGAGGCCGCGTGGCTCCTCAGGAACGAAGTCTCGACTAAGGAGGAGATAGACAAGGCGGTGAAGCTAGGCCTCGGCTGGCCCAAGGGCGTGTTCGAGTTCGCCGACGAGCTAGGCCTTGACAGGATAGCGGGGGCGCTCGAGAAGCTTAAGTCGGAGTACGGCGTAGCCCACGCCGAGCCCGATCCCCTGATCAGGGAGATGATATCCAAGGGCGCCCTGGGCAGGAAGGCCGGCAAGGGCTTCTACGAGTACGCCGCGGTCGAGGAGAAGAGGCTTGAGACGATAATAATCAGGAAGGAGAAGCCCATAGCCTGGATAATACTGAACAGGCCCCAGAAGCTTAACGCCATAAACCCGAAGATGATAGAGGAGCTATCCAGGGCCCTCGACGAGCTTGAGGAGGACAGGGACGTCAGGGCCGTGATCCTCTACGGGGAGGGGAGGGCCTTCAGCGCAGGGGCCGACGTGACGGCCTTCCAGGCCGTGACCCCGATAGACGTGTTCAGGTTCAGCAGGAAGTTCCAGGAGCTGACGCTGAAGATGCAGTTCTACACCAAGCCGATAATAGCGGCTATCAAAGGCTACGCCCTGGGAGGAGGCCTTGAACTGGCGATGAGCGCCGACTTCAGGATAGCCAGCGAGGAGGCGATGCTGGGCCAGCCCGAGATCAACCTGGGCTTCATACCCGGCGCCGGCGGCACTCAGAGGCTCGCACGGCTCGTGGGCCCGGCGAGGGCCAAGGAGCTGATAATGACCGGCGACATGATACCAGCCAGGGAGGCTGAGAGGATAGGCCTCGTCAACAGGGTCGTCCCCCTGGAGAGGCTAGAGGACGAGGCCAGGAGCATGGCGCTGAAGCTCGCCGAGAAGCCGCCACTAGCACTCATGGCCGCTAAGCTGGCGGTGGACCACGGCCTAGAGGTCAACCTCTGGAGCGGCCTAGCCCTCGAGGCAGGCGTGTTTAGCCTGCTCTTCAGCACCGAGGACGTGCTAGAAGGCGTAATGGCGTTCCTGGAGAAGAGGAAGCCCAGGTTCAAGGGCAGGTAGCCCGGGGCAACGCCTTAAACTCCCAGACTTTTAACCATGCCATGTCATCTTTATTTTAATAGTCGTAAGCCTGCGCCGGGCCTAGGTCCTGGGCCTCTGCGGGGTGCGCGGCTTGGAGGGAGAGCCCCTGGAGTGCAGGGGCAGGAGGGCCGTGTTTAAGAGCTACGTGGAGGTCCTACCCAACGGCAGAAGGGTTAGAGTCGACAGGGTAGAGTTCCCTGACAGCGTGGCCGTGCTACCCCTCTACACGAGTAGTAGAGAAGTAGTGCTTCTTAGACAGTATAGGCCGAGCATAGGCAAGTGGATCATAGAGGCCCCTGCTGGCACCCTAAAGCCCGGGGAGCCCCCGGAGGAGGCTGCCAAGAGGGAGCTGGAGGAGGAGGCCGGGCTGAAGGCCACGAGGCTCGTTAAGATAGCCGCGGGCTACCTAGCCCCGGGGTACTCCACCGAGAAGATGACCCTCTACATAGCCCCCAACCCTGAGGCGGGCGAGGCAAGGCCCGAGGAGCACGAGGTTATAGTTACGCTCAGGATGAGGCTAGAGGAGGCCCTGGAGAAGGTGGAGAGGGGGGAGATAGAGGACGTCAAGACCATACTACTACTCCTAGCAGCCAGGATATACCTTGAAACACTCTAACAACGCTAAAGCCCGTCACCGCCTCTAGGACACTTCACGGTTTCAAGGAATCACTCTAATCCAGAGTATAAGTTTAAAATTTCTGTCGGAGGGGATAATGGCTTCTAATGCTCCGACATTTACACGCTAAGGCTGTAACCTAGCTCTAACAACCCTACGCCCAGGCAACTGTTGCAGGGTTTACTATTTCAAATCTAGAATTTCTATCGCTCTTCTCGCATAGTCTATTTTAGAATTAGAAGCCGCTAGCTCCCCTCAAGCCTAACGCCATGGGATGCTGGATGGGAGGATAAGTCCTGAGGCGCCCTGCCCCTATAGCCAAGACTGTGCATAGGTCCTATGTAACGACTACCCGCCTTAGCACAAGGCCCTCTCATGAGCCCTACTTCTACGTCATGGTAAGGAAGCTTCTAGAGCTGTAGTGTGATTATCTTATTCATAGCCCTCTTTAAGAGGCCATTATTCTCTCTCTAAATCTTCTAGGCTTGTATTACGCAGTAATATACTCCTAACCCCCAGGTCGCTAGCATGCAGGCTCATAGCCTCATCGTCTGTTATGAGCAGTGCGTTTCTGCTTTTAGCCAGTGCTATCACATAAGCGTCAAATCCCGAGCTGCCAGTAGCTAGGGCCACCTCCAGAGCTTTATCCCGGTACTCCTCCTCGTATAAATGGTGTATTGGCGGGCGGCTCTGAGAGACTCCACCATCCTCTCCGCAAGCTCACGGCCCGCTAGCCTTGCTAAAACAGCGGCGACTTCCACTACTACAGGGTAGGGTACGAGAATTCTAACATCATGCTTATCTAATAATCTTATTAAGGTCTTGGCCTTGGCATGTGTCTCCACCTCCCTCTCATAGACTTCTTTGGATAGCCAACGGCCTGGCTTCAAGACTGCCTTAACTATGACACTTGAATCTAGTACCACCTCTTCCAACGCTCGCGAGCCTCCCTCAACACCTCATCGACATCCCCGCGCGCTTCCACGCTAACCTTATCAACAAGCTTAGGGAATTCTTCGGGCAACAAAAGTATCGTTACTTCCTCACCCTTCCTCAATTCAAGGGGTTCTAAGGGCTTCAACACCCCGCCCTCATACCTAGCTCTAACAACTCTAGGCCTAGCTAAACTCAGCCCCAAAATAAATAAGAACAAAGAACAACACTACTATTTTAACTCCCTAAAAGACCCCGCCCGCCTTCTCTTCGAGCGCTATATCCAAGAACCCCTCCCTATAAACTTGACCCTATACTTTAAGGTTCCTTACGGGCTAGCATTAAACTTTACGAAGATTTGGCTCGGCTGGTGGTTAGAGGTAGGTTAGTGTGGAGTGTGATAGGAGGTTTATTAGGGACTACGTGGCTACCACTATACTATTTACCCTTGTACTCGTTGCCACGCTAGCCTCCACGGCGATGATATTAAATGGCGGTTTCAGAGTGCCGCTGCTAGACGGCGGGGATGAGACCATAGCTAGGGCTGGGCTTCTGGGGCTTGAGGTCGTGTTGGAGGAGTATGGGTTTGTGGAGGGCCTTTGCGTGGGCGGGGCTACCATAGTGAGGGGGCCTGTCTCTTATTACGTGTTAATGGTGGATAGCGGCGTGTACTCTCTCACCATAGCTTCTACACTACTTGAAACCCCCGACGGGGTCTCCTATAGGCCTGTAGATGTTGATGATCTCGTTATAAACCCTCGCGGTAATAATGGAGGCGAGTGTAGGGCTAGTGTAGAGGGCGCTGAGTTGTATACCCCGTTTTACGGTAAGGCTGAGACCTTAAGGGGTCAAGGGAGGATAGTCGTGGCGTTCCCCGTTGACGCCAGCAAGCTGGGAGAATATATTCTACGTCTATTCCTGGCTGGCGAGAGGAGGGTGGTGGTTAATATAGGGTTTAGGGGCTCCGAGGTCTCAGGCATCACCATAGAACTGCCAGGCTAGCCGGAGCCTTATCCAGCCTTTGAGGAGTCCATGGGGGGCGCTGATAGTATGCTCCGGGGACGGCTTAATAGGGTGGTGGCCGCTGCGGCTATGGAGTGGCCTAGCTTCGTAGCTCTATCTTTATTCGCGGTAAACGCCTCAATAATAATTATGATTCAGAGGGAGGTTCTGCTCTACTCGCTCAGCAACCCGTACTATGGAGTCTCGTTCCCGGAGACAGCCCTACTCATATTCTTTAATAACGTGTTGGCGGGTATAGCCTACTACATGGCGTTCACTACGATCTACAGGATAGCACTTCCCGTCTCCCATGCTAGGTGCCGTAGGGTGTGGACTCTAGACTGCAAGCTAACGCTACTAATGAAGAGAGCCCCGCTACCAACAGCCCTAGCAATATTCATGGCTATTACTGCAGGCGTGACGGTCAACTCGGGCCGACTGTTCGGAGCCGAGGGGCTGGGTGATATTGCTGCTAGGGTAGCCTACAGCATAGTGAACGCATACGGCCTCCTCGAGCTGGGCGGGTACTTCACCCTAGCCCTCTCATCCCTAGCAAGCCGGGGGGTGCCATTGGCTTTGGCGGGAGTGGCTTTGATAGGCTTGGGGGCCTTTATAGAGGCCTGGCTCTTCGTAGGAGGCTGAGCCCGGCTCCAGTACAATGGCAGACGTAGGTCCTGCAGCCCTTCTCTCCCGGCTGTGAGGGCTTAGTGCCCTGTGGGTAGGTCCCGCCCTAGCCAGCCTTCTCCGCAGACTCTCTAACCTTCAAAAGGAGGGAGGCCGTGTACAGCGCTATCGCTGGTATCGAGTCCACGGTTATGTACTCGTTGGGCGCGTGGGCCCTACCCCCATGGCCTGGGGCGGTTGCTATAGCGGGCGCCCCCAGCTTCCTGGTGAACAGGTAGAACGGAGCGGAGCCGGGTATCATGGGTATTATCCTGGGCTCGAGGCCTAGCGGCTTGTAGGCCTCCACAGCGTCCCTGGCCTGGGGCGACTTGGGGCTCGTCTTGCTCCACGTGTAGCTGTCGTGGACCTCCACCTCCACTAGGTCTTCGAGGCCGAGCCTCCTTATCAGCGCCTTAAGCCCATCCACGACGTCTTCGGGCTCTATGTTCGGGACGAGCCTGAAGTCTAGCCTCATCCTGGCCTCGGCCGGCGTTATAGTCTTAGTTCCGGGGCCCATGTAGCCCGATGCGAATCCGTCTATGTTCACGGTGGGCTTAAAGTACACTGAAACGTACCAGTCGACCCCCCTCACCCTGGGCCTCTCGACACCGTACATCTCCAGGACCTCCTCCGCGGGGAACGCCTCCATAAGGTGATCCAGGTATTCCAGGTCCTCGCTGGTGGGCGTCACAGTCTTATCCTCGAGCCATGGTATCTTGGGGCCGCCGAGAGGGTCTATCAGCTCCGAGGCTATCCTGGCCAGCACGGCGGCGGGGTTTATGAGGCCCCTGCTGAAGCTGCTGTGGACGTCGTACCTGCTAGTCTTAACCTTCAGCTCCAGGAAGACTATCCCCTTGTTGCCCAGGACTACGCCGGGCTTACCCCTGACCCTCTCGCTCGGGAAGGCGAAGTACGTCATGTAGGCGCCCCTGAGCTCTCCCTCCTTGTCCTCCACGAACTTGGGCAGCGAGGGGCTGCCAAGCTCCTCCTCCCCCTCGATCACGAAGACAACGTTCACCGGCGGCTCCAGCCCGGCCCTGTAGAAGGCCTCTATGCCGAGGAGCGCCGACATGAGGGCGCCCTTCGTGTTGTACGCGCCCCTAGCTATAATCTTGTCCTCGACTATCCTCGCCTCGAAGGGCGGCGCCACCCACTCCTCCAGGGGCTCGACCGGCTGCACGTCGTACATGTTGTAGAAGATTATGGTGGCGGGTGCGCCCACGTCGAGGCGGCCGTATACTATGGGGTGCCCGCCGTAACTGAGTAGCGTGGCTTGGGCACCAAGCCTCTCCCCAAGCCAGTCCCTCAAGAAGACGGCGGTCTCCTCGATACCCTCACCGGTGCCTGAGACGCTGGGCATCCTTAGGAAGCGCCTAACCTCCTCTATCAGCTCGTCCCTGGCGGTCTCAACGGCTCTTCTAACCCTATCCAGCGCCTCGCCGGCCAGCCCTAGCCCACCTCAGCCTCGGAAATATTGTCTTATTTAATCGAGTTATACGGTTTAACTTTAGCTGGGCATTGGTTTGAGGAGCCGCGGGCTGCAGGGCGCGGCGCGCCTTAAGGCGTGCCGATTAAACGCTATTTTAGAGTCCCCAGCGGTACCCTAGAGCTTAGGCGTGGCCGGGTGGTGGCCCCTTTTGAGCGACTCTGAGAGGCTCGAGGAGATAGTTAGGGCCCTCGAGCGAGGGGAGATCAGCCACTCCAGGCTTGAGAGGGAGCTTGGCAACGCTAACGAGGCTGCCCTGGCCAGGAGGCTATGGCTTGAGAGGAAGCTCGGCGTGAGCCTATCCTCGATTGCCAGCACGATACTCGACTTCCAGGAGCTCTACGGGAGGAACATTGAGAACCCTATAGGGGCCGTCCAGCTCCCCGTGGGGGTCGCGGGGCCGCTCAGGGTTGAGGGAGACTACGCTAGGGGCGAGTTCTTCGTGCCCCTGGCCACGAGCGAGGGGGCCCTGGTTGCGAGCGTGAACAGGGGCGCGAAGGCCGTCACGATGAGCGGTGGCGCCAGGGTGAAGGTCATATACGACGGCATGACGAGGGCGCCCCTGGTGTGGACGCCTAGCGTGGTAGAGGCTGCAAGGCTGGCGGAGTGGGCCCGGGGGAGGATAAACGAGTTCAATAAGGTGGTCTCAACCGTCACTAGGCATGGCAGGCTTGTTGATGTGCAGCCCTTCATAGTAGGCAACCTGGTCTGGCTGCGCTTCGTCTACAAGACGGGCGACGCCATGGGGATGAACATGGCTACCATAGCTAGCGACAGGATCTGCAAGTACATAGAGGAGGAATACCCGGGCGAGGCTAGGTGCATAGCCCTCAGCGGGAACCTCTGCACGGACAAGAAGCCGGCGGCGGTTAACAGGCTCCTAGGCAGGGGCAAGTACGTGGTCGCGGAGGCTGTCATAAAGAGGGGTGTCGCCAGGGAGGTCCTCAAGGCTGAGCCAGAGGCGATCCACTACGTGAACACGGCCAAGAACCTGCTGGGCAGCGCCGTCGCAGGCAGCATGAGCTTCAACGCTCACTACGCCAACATAATAGCTGCGATATTCATAGCCACGGGCCAGGACGCAGCCCAGGTCGTGGAGAGCAGCATGGGGTTCACGTGGACAGAGCTGAGGGGCGACGACCTCTACATATCGGTGACCCTTCCGAGCCTGGAGGTGGGCACCGTGGGGGGCGGCACGAGGCTGCCCACGCAGAGGGAGGCGCTCAGGCTGATGGGCGTGGAGGGCGGCGGGGACCCGCCGGGCACCAACGCCCTCAAGCTCGCAGAGATAATAGCGGCAGCGGTACTGGCAGGCGAGCTCAGCCTGCTAGCAGCCATAGCCGCAGGACACCTAGCGAGGGCTCACGAGTTGCTGGGCAGGGGAGGCCTGAGGCTGGGCGGCCAGGCCCGGAGGTAGCGGGTTGACGCTTGCAGACCACGCGGCGGGGCTCATAGCAGAGGCCTGCTCGAGCGAGTGCATGGTAGAGGGGTGCGCAAGGCTGGCTAGGGCCCTCGAAGCCCTGAGGGAGGTCGTAGAAGAGTCGCAGGCTCCCCAGGACCTAGCCCTGGCAGCGATGGCGGGCATGCTCAGGGCTCTCGCAGACGAGGCCTGGGAGAAAGGGTGCAGGAGGGAGGCAGCCATGCTTAGGGAGGCAGCGCTGGCCCTCACAGCCCTAGCGGGAGGATGAGGTGAAAAGTGGTAGCCGGGCCGGGATTCGAACCCGGGTCACGGGGGCCAAAACCCCGCATCCTGGGCCGCTAGACGACCCGGCTACCCGGCCAGCGGCCCCTCGCCACAAAGCACAAACAATAGCCTACGGGGAGCTTAAGCTCTGCTAGCCCCTACTTCATAGCCGAGCCTAATCAGACTCCTCCTGATCCGGGGCTTTACCGGTTTAACGCTTACCACGTAACCTCCGCGGGGATACCACTTATTCGACTTAAACGAGAGGACGTAGAGGACTCTGAACTTCATCAGGCTACTAGCAACCATCTCAATGCTGGCCTCAGGCGACCTCGCCTCAAGCTTTAAGGACATGTTCATGTAGGCATCTACTTCCGAGTATTTTGTGGGTTCTGCACACGTTGAGAGCAGGATTAACGGGAACGAACTGGGCTTAAGGAATAGTATAGCGCCTTTTAGATTGATCCCTTTCGTGCCGAGCTCCCGATACAGGCTTTCGAGGCAGATTAGTGTAGCCGCGGCGGGGGCTAGAGCCGCCAAGCTTAGAAGATTCCTGCCGATCAAGGGCCTTAAGGGATCAATTATCGAGCGGTCGTTCGGCGGAAGACGATGCAGGAGCGAGTCTTCATAGTAGTAGGAGCACACGATTTTATCGACGATTACTGTAGAGTCTATCAGCCGCGGGCCTAGCAGGCCTCGGTAATAGTTTAAGACCCTCGAAACTGCGGCTTCTAGAAGTTCTACTATGTGGTCACCGCCCGCGTCGAATATGTCGGCCGGGTCGCCAGCAAGATCTAGATGTATTGAGTAAAAGTTGATTCTCTCGGCCTCGCTTCTCTGGCCCTCCAAAGCTGAAACCATGATCCTGACTATGTCGTCCTCGCCCACGAGTTTTTCAAGTACTCTTTCAAACGCCCAAGGGTACCTTAAGGCGAGGCGCATAATCTCCTCAGAGAGGTCTATTAACGTCGACACGTTAAGAACACCCATAACACCCAGCGGGGGCCAGCCTAGCTTCCGGGGGAGCTGCTTAGCCCACTGCTATGAAGTAGGTAGTAGGCTAGCGCTAGGGTAGCCGCGGCAGTATTTAGAGCGTCGGCGACGCTCTTAGCTTGGAGGGCGCTTTCGGATATAGCATCTAGCAGGCGCTCATCCGAGGAAATCACTGCTTTAAGCCTGTTATAAGCGTAGGCCAGCGCCTCCACGGCGTCAACGCTGGCATGCAGGGTGAAAGCGGCAAGAGCATCGTAGACCTTACCGTGTAGCAGCGCGGGGATGTCTTCTGCTGCTATGCCGGTGCGGAGTTCTAGGAGCCTTAGAATGCTTATGGAGGCGCTGGGAGACGACTCCACATTTATATATTTCATTAATGTTGATTGGCGCATCTTCTTAGCGGGCCCCTGCGGCGTATCTCCCCTCACGGCTATAGTTGCTATAGCAGCGTAGGCTTCGGTGAGGAGTCTAGCATAGGCGCTGGCTGCGGCCGCCGGGCTCAAAAGCTTGTAAAGCCTATATTCTATGGGCTGCCTGCTAGACTTCTCGTCAATGGCAAGCCTGTAAAGAATGTAACCCTTGCAGGTCATGGGCGGCTCGTCGCTGTAGGCGACCACCTGAGCCACGAGCTCCTCTAGTATCCTGCCGGGCAGGCTTTTATAGAACTCTGTCGAGGCGCCACCGCTAAGCTTCCAGGCGAGCGCGTGACCTCTCTCATGGCTAACGACGGCTCTAAGTGCAGCGGCAAATACATCGTCGTAAGGCAAGCCTAGGTGCCCGGCTATAGTGTCCGCGAGAGTCGATATCCTCTCGGGGCACAGAAATATCGCGGGAAGCCTAATGTCTCGAAGAAGACTAAAGGAGCGGGGGTTCGCATCTTTGGGCGCTACGAAGACGCCAAGCGCGATGCTACGGAACTCCTTAGAATTAGCCTTCAAGCACTCCAAGAGCGAGCTGATAGACATCGACCTTGATTGCTCCCTAGAGCGCCGCTCGGAAGCCTCCGCCAGGCCCATAGCCTTCCTTATACATGCCTTCAGGCTCTCCTCGTCTATGCCCTTCAATCTCTCCGGCGGGGCGATCAAGTCCATGGTTTCCTTGCTGACAGCGTAGATTGGTATCTCACCTACGAGACTGCCCACCCAGGACCCGGCTACCGCGCAGAGAGCAGTCTCCCTGTCTATGTTAATCCTTGAGTCTATATTTTGAAGCAGCCCCACCGCACTTCCCCCTGATAAATCAAAGTCTAGTCTTACCTGAAGTATTTATCGTTTAAGCTAATTTTTGCAAAGTGTAGTTTATCAATTAGTTTATATATATTCAATTATTACTCCGAGCTGGCCGGCTACGTCTAGGACCATCTTCCTCTGAGGGGCCCTGAGGCTCTTCTTCTCGACTAATGCTACCCTGGCGGGCAGGGGGTAGGATTTAATCATAGCATCTCTAACTATGTCCTTGGTAGCGCCTGAGTCGAAGGCGTAGCGTGGTATCACGTGGCCTATGCAGTAGTCGCTCTCCAGCTGGAGGCGGGTGTGCTTCTGGGGGTAGTGGGGCCCTCCGAAGCCTGCGGCGGGTATGCACTTAGCCTCGACGCCCGGCAGCGCCTCTAGGCCCCTGGCCACTGCTATGGCTATCGTCTCCCACCCCTTCCTGCTCCTCCAGTCCTCCTCGGTGCTCCCCAGCTCCACGTAGACCACGGGCTTCTCGGGCCTGGTGGGGCCGTGATGCGTAGCCTCTAGGGTGACCTCGTGTGTCTCGGAGAGCCCGGTCTCCCCGGCTGCCTCTACAAGCCCTCTCAGCAGGCTCTTCGCCAGCGCCGGGTAGGACCTTGCTAGCTTGAAGGGCTCCCCGCCGAGGCTGTTATCGCTCGTGGGGTTGCCCGGGTGGTGGACTGTGAGGCTCTTCCTGCCGCTCTCAGACCTGTGCCTAGACAGCACTATCACGGCCTCGGCCTGGGGGTCGGGCGACGAGTCAAGCATCTCTAGCTCTGTGCTCTCGGCGTCGAAGCCCCCGAGCCTGCACCCAAGGACCTCGAAGCACTCCGAGGCCCCCGGACACTCGATCCTTTCGCCGCCGAACAGCTCCACTAGGGCTCTGGCGGAGCCCGAGCCCGCAGGGTCCCGCACGCTATAGGCTATAGCGATTCTGCCCCTACCCGCCAAGACCCCCCCGGTAGCCCCTCAGGGCGCCCCGGCTAGATAATGTTTGAGTAAGGGGCGCACTAGACCCTGCCGGAGCCCTCCGCGGCGGCTGCCAGCTATTGCGGCCGGAGCGGAGCAACGCTATGTGATGGGGTCGGTGGCGCCTTTGAGGCCTGAGGCCGAGATGTGGCTGAGGCAGGCTGAGAGGGACCTGGTGAAGGCTGAGAACGACTTGAGGACTGAGGACTGGGACGGCGCCGCGTTCTGGAGCCAGCAGGCGGCCGAGAAGGCTCTCAAGGCGCTGCTACTCGACGCCGGCTACCCGGCCAGGGGCCATAACCTGCTGGCCCTGGCCGACGCTGTAAGGAGGGAGCTGGGCCTCGACGTGAGCCCTATCCTGGGCGACCTGAGGGAGCTGACTATCCACTACACTGTGGCCAGGTACCCTAACGCTGCTAACGCCGTCCCATACGAGGTCTACGATGAAGCTAAGGCTCGCGAGCTTGTGGAGAGAGCCAGGAGGGTGGTGGAATGGGTAAAGCGGCATCTGCGGTGAGGAGCCAGAGAGAGGCGCTGGGGCTTGCTTGCGAGGCCGTGCGGGATGCCGAGAGTATAGCGGCGGGCAGGGGCTGGAGGCTTGTGGGGGCCTACCTGGTGGGGAGCAGGGCCCGGGGCGACTATACCGTGGAGAGCGACGTAGACGTGGTACTCGTTGTCGAGGGAGTGGAGGACCTCGGCGTCCTAGAGAGGCTGGAAGCGTTCAAGGAGGCCCTGAAGCCCAACGTCGAGCTGAGGGTTTACACGCCGTCCGAGTGGTCTAGCGGGGGGGTCTGGATGGCTGAGTTGAGGAGGGAGGCGGTGCCGCTACTCGAGCTGTGCGTCAAAGACCGGGGGGTTTAGGGCGCTAATCCTACTCCTCGGCGCCCGGGCCCTCCGGGCTAGGCCTGAACTTGACCCCGTAGACTAT
>JALUAM010000027.1 GCA_027051095.1 Acidilobaceae archaeon
ATTGTATGCCATTCCAAATAGGGACAGGGGGTCTTGCTCTAGGCTTAGCCAGAAGCTGGCGCTGTGGGCTATGATGTGTGCCGAGAACTCTATAAACCCTGAGGGCATTGTATCACCTGGATTTCGCTGGCAGCTTGCACCGCTCGTCCTCGGAGTAGACTCGCTTCAGGGCTTCCCTGCAGGACTCCACGGGCTCCCAGGACTCGAAGGTGCTGCAGGGGCTCTCTCCGTGCCGTTCCTGCTCGATGATAACCCTGCCCTCCTCCAGGTCGAAGCTCACCTTCACAATTACGGCCTCCGGTTGCTCGGAGAGGCGGAGAAAGCCCCTCAACGCGTACTCTGCCGCTATCGAGGCGGCCAGGCCCACGGCTAGGGGGTCTGCGGCGTAGTTCACTCTCTCCGCCCTGCCTATGTACTGCCAGTAGCACCACCAGCTGAGCCTCGAGGCGTCGCTGGAGTAGAGGACGGTCCCGCTCGACAACCAGTACGCCGCTGAGACCACCGGCTTCCCGGCCCTAGCCGCGGCCATCCACACGGTCATCCTGTACCTCACGTCGTCCAGGGCGTCTATAATCACGTCGGCGCGCTCGGCCAGCTCCACGAGCCTGTTGAAGGCCTCGAGTGCCCCGGGGTCGCGGGAGGCGAGGCTGCAGCACGAGGGCACGCTGAGCCTCACCGGCTCCACCTCGGCCATGTTGCCCAGGGCCCGCGTCGCCTCGGTTAGCGCCTCTGCCTTCCCCCTGCCCACGGCGTCCCGCAGGAAGAACTGGTACCCGATGTTCTCCCAGCCGACGTCGTCATCGTCCACTATGACGAGTCTCACGGGGAGCTTGGAGAGGTCCCTCGCTATAGCAGACCCAATGTTACCGGCGCCCAGGAGCAGCACCGTCCTGCCCTCCATCTCGCCTAATAGGAACCTGCCTACGACTTCCCCGATCTCGTGATAGTATTCCTTGATCCTGGACCCATACAGGATCTCCCTCTCGAGGCCGCCCCCTCCCGTCAAGGCTCCCGCTCCCTCAGGGAGTCCATGAACCGCTCCCAGAGTAGCCTCGAGACACCCCTCGTGCTCCCGTCGACCACCACGTTAGTCCTGGCCTCGCCGACCCTGGGCTCCAGCCTCCCGGGGTCGCCGGTCTTGACGGCGTAGAGCGTGTAGCGGCAGTCGAGCAGGGGCCCGGCGCTGCGGTCCTCTCTGTAGGCGCAGTCGTGCAGCTTCCTGAAGAGCATCCTCTCGACCCCGTAGTGCCTGGCGACCTTGTAGATCCAGGCGTGGTCGTGTGGTCCGTCGAGGCCGCGCGGGCCGGGGGCGGTTACCATGGGCGCCCTCCCGCCCCACGGTGCCTCGACCCAGGAGACCGAGGCTCCATGCCTGACTCCCTCGAGGGGGAGCAGGACCTGTCCCGCGTCGACCTTGTGAACCTTAATCCCGTCGAGCCTGAGGTACCTCGTATAGCATACAATGCCCTCCAGGCAGTGGATGCACATGAAGCCGAGGGCGCCGTTCAGGCCCTCGTCCTCCACGGGGCTATGGATCTTCAAGAACTCGAGGTCGGTGCCGCTGGGCCCGCAGAAGCCCCTAGGGTGGCTGTGGAGGTGGACGGGGAGGGGCCTCACCCTGAACCTAGGGTAGAGGCCCTCCCTGTACTCCTCAACGCGGAACGTGGAGGGATCCACTACCACGAGGCCCCCCAGGTGGATGGCGTCAAGGTACCCGGCTATCTCCGAGTTGAACACCCTGAAATTCTCGGCCGCCAGGTACCTGACAATGTCATAGAACCATTTGGGGAAGACAATGACTGGGACCATGCCGAGCCTCACCTCCAGAGGCTCTCGAGGATGCTTAGGAGCCGGGCCCGCGCCTCAGCCTCGCTCTCCACGTGCTTGACGTTGAAGTGGTAGGTGGGCATCCTGGCAACCAGATCGTAGGGGGTCACGTAGGACGTGTTCAACTTGAGATAGTTAGGCCAGCTCCAGGTGACCTGAGGGCCGAGCGAGAAGCTCAGCCGGGGCACCCCAATGCCCACGATGGACTCCGCCACTGCCTTAAGGCTAGATAGGATCGAGGCCACAGGCTCACTCCTCCCGGCGACAACGCCAGCTATCAGCCTGGCGAGGTCGTCGGCGTCCCCGAAGGGGTTGGTGTTGAACAGGCAAGAAGCCTTGCACCTCGTATCGTTGCACGCGACGCACGACTCCTTGAGCTGCCTCGACTTGAAACCTCCCACCCCGGGCCCGGCATCAACGTAGACAGGCACTATCGCCGACGTATACCTGCTGGACCGGATCGCCCCCACCGCGACGTATAAGCCTGGGGCACACTCTAGGCTCGTCGGACGCGAAGGCCAGTAGAGGAGTGCAGCCGATAAATTGACGCCACGCACCCGCCTATGATTATAAAAAGGGGGAAAAGGAGAGGAGGAGGCGCCCCCAACCTGGCTCCGAGGCTCTACCCTCAGGGCCACCTTGTCGAGCTGCACCTTCATGCCGGACAGCTTCTTAGCCAGCTGCTCAGGCGTGTGGCTCGCGAGCTCCTCGCCCTCAATCACAGGCTTACCATCATCTATATTAATGACGGAGAAGGTCAGCTGGGCTCTGCTGCTAGCACCCTCAGTAGCTATCCTTCTCAATGCCGCCCTAGCATTGGCATCTAGTCCCTTCACGTTGCTAAGTAGAGCTTTAGCTATCCTCCTCTGCTGCTCGTCGGCCCCCAGGGGCTTGTTCTCATCGAGAACTACTATGACTGGGGTGCTCTTGTCGCCAGCCACAACCCTTACAGGTACACCGCCCAAGACTCCCGGCCCCCCGAGCCCTCACTTACAATAAGACGACAATGCTATCTAATAAGAGTTTTCTGACTATTTCCCAGCTTGGACAAGAATAATCGTAGCCTGGCTAACTCCGAAAATAACCCATTAGCACCGGGAAATCGCAAGCCCCGCAGAGCCCCGAGTAAGAGCTAGTTACGACATAGTAGGTATCCATAACGACCAGAAAAAACTACATAATACTTAATAAAAACACCCAATCGCGCCCCCGGCACCCTCCCCGTCGAGGAATGCCCTTGGAAGACCCCAGCCAACCCGGGAGGGGTAGAAGCGGGTCGACCGCAGCTCCCAGCTGGTGTCCGTAGACCAGGCCTCAGACTCGCTCACAACCCTGAAGCTATAGGCTACACCATTAATCACAAAAATTATAATATAAAACCTGTATTATTATATAGATTGGAGGGCGCCTGTAACCCGCTTTTACCGACACAGCAACACTCTCGAATCCATAGAGCCCGCTTCTAGCAAGGCGATCAAGCCATTATACACTACTCCTATACACTACTCCAGCCCCGCCACAGCCCTAGTCCCCTGCGCCCTAGCCGCTGGAGCTAACTGCCCGTGCATCAGCCTCGCGCCCCCGAGGGGCAGCAAGTGAAGGCCCTACATGCAAGCGGTGCGCAGCCTCCTACCATAGCCTGTTATGGCTCGTCTGGCACAGCCTCGACCGTCCCGTGGGGCATGCCGGGCTCCACCCCCCGCCTACACACCGGCCGAAGCCTGCCCGGAAACATGCCTCCCACCACCTTGTTACACTCAATCTTAAAATTACCAAAATCATCCAGCTTTCCATTACAATTAAATAATATATATTTATAAATTTCTTTATAATATAAAATAACTAACGCGTTTAACGGTCTTTTTTCATCTACTATTTCTTCCTTAATATAACCTATAATATCTGTTGTAAAACAAATATAACTATCACACCCAGGCTCGCCACGTCCACTCTTTACAGTTCCTCCATGATTAAACACAATACTAATTTCATTATTAATCAAGTCGATACGCCTTTCTGCAATAGCGGATAACAAAGAATGAACATCTCTCGGTTTATTATCTTTGTAATATTTAAACTCTATTTCTTCCTTCCTAGTATCTATCACAAGTATCTCTTTATCGTCAACACGCACATCCATAATAAAATCTAGGTCTGCGGATACGGCGAAGTTAGACCAAATTTTTACCTTAAATTCGTGAACGCATTCAGAAGAACAAAGAGATACCGATCCAGTCAGCCTTATTATACTTACATCTTTTATTATTATATCTC
>JALUAM010000028.1 GCA_027051095.1 Acidilobaceae archaeon
AGGTAGTTGCGCAGCGTCACCTCCCTGGGCATCCTGAACTCGGGGCCAGCGTTGGGGTCGAAGCTGGTTGCTACGAGCCACGCTAGCGGGGCCCCGAAGAATGCTATGGTGAGAGCCAGGAACACCGCCATCAGGGCCATGTACAGGCTATGCACGCTGCCACACCCCCACCCTCTCGAGGAGTACCAGGTAGACGACTATCATGGATAGGACGACGACGAACATTATGTTGGCCGCGGCGGCCGCGAGCGATGGGTCGAAGAGCTTCACGGCCTCGCTGTACACGTAGATCGTCCAGAGGACCTCCTTGCCCGTCGCCTCCCTAAGCATCATGAAGGGCTGGGTGAACACGTTGAACGTCCATATGGTTATGAGTATGAAGTCGACTAGTATGACGGGGGCCAGCATAGGCAGTATAATGTACCTGAACCTCTGCAACGGCGTTGCCCCGTCCACCTCGGCCGCCTCGTAGATGCTCCTGGGTATCGCCTCCATGGCGGCTATGAAGAGGATCATGGAGAACGCGGTCCCTCTCCAAATGTTCGCGACTATTATCGAGGCTAGAGGGTGCTCGGCGTAAACCCTGTAGTCCAGGCCCAGGAGAGATGATACGAGGCCCCCCTTCTCGGTAGCAGCCGCCCAGGCATATCCTGCGACAACCTCGGGGACCACCCAGGATGCGAATACCAGGGCGAGGGCCAAGGTCCTAGCGGCGGCTAGCAGCCTGCCCAGGGGGGTTGGGGGCAGGCTAGCCCTCGCCACGACCGCGAGCACCAGGCCCAGTACGACCTGGCCTATTATAGCGGAGAATAGCGTGAAGAGGAAGCTGTTCCAGACCGACCTCTTGAATATCTCGTCCCTCAGGAGCTCAACGTAGTTGTCTATCCATATGAAGTCGTAGTCCCTCGCCGTGGGGCCCACGAGCTTGAAGTTAGTCATCGAGAGGTACACGTTCCATACGAGGGGTACAACTATGAAGAGGGCTACCAGGGCGAGGGCGGGAAAAAGGAATAGGTGGGGGGCGAACCTCTCCAGCGAGTCGCCCAGCGGCAAGAGGAGGCTAACCCCTCCTCACAGGCAGCTCTATCACGTTGTCCTCTCCCACAGCCCTCTTCAGCTCCTCACAGTAGAGGTTCAGGGCCTCGTCGGGGTCGGTTATCTCGCCCTTGGCTATCCTCTCGGTCACCTCCTGTATGATCGCAGAGACCTCGGGGTAGCCGGGCAGGGCGTCCCTGAAGTCTGTAAACTCCAGGAACTCTAGTATAGCTGATAGGTAGGGGTCCCTGGCGTACTCGGGCACCTCCCTGGCGTCGAGCCTCGGCGCGACCTTGCCGTACTGGGCAGCGTACCTAGCCAGGTTCTCCTTGCTGGCGAGGATCTTCACGAACTCCCAGGCGTACCTCAGCTTATCCTCGTCCTCCGCCAGCTTCGCGTTGAGCGCGACTGCCCAGCCTCCCGAGACAGTGACGAACTGAGGCTCACCCTCAGCGCCGCCCCTGTAGCCCGGCATCTTAGCGAAGCCCACGACCTCCTCCCTATTGGGTATCGGCGCTATGCCCTGCGGGCCCCAGCCCTCGTTCCACTCCCAGGAGCCCCCAATGTTCATGGCCACTCTGCCCTCGGCGAACACCTTCCTATGTGTGCCCCACACGTCCGCTACGAAGTTGTAGTCTACCGGCCCGAGGCCTGTCGAGTAGACGTCTATGTAGAACTTGAAGGCCCTCCAAAGGGCGGTGCTCCTGCATATCCACTTATTGTTTTCGTAGTCGTAGAGCCTGTTGTAGGGTGGCTTGTCTGCGCCGAGTAGCAACATGTAGAAGCCCTGGGCCGTGGTGGCCTCGCCCCAGTTGGTGCCTGCGGGTATGTAGAGCGGGTAGAACTCGTCTATGCCCAGGGCCGCCTTAATCTTGTCCTCGTTCTGCTTGAGTATCCTCGCAGCCTCCAGTATCTCCTCCCAGGTCCTGGGCTGCCAGTCCCTGGGGAGGCCGGCCATCTCGAATATGTCCTTCCTGTACCATATCATCCTGACGTCGGTGTCTATCATCACACCGTAAACCCTGCCCTGGTACATGACTATCCTCTGCATGGGCTCTGGGAACTTCTCCCAGTCAGGCCACTCGTTCACGAGGTCGGTTATGTCGAGGAGGTAGCCTGCCTCGGCGTATGACGGTATAAGGAAGCTGTCAACGATCAGTATGTCGCCAGCAGTCCCAGCAGCCAGGTCGCTGGTGATCCTCTGGGCTATGTCGACACCGTAGGGTATTAGTATCTCTCTTATCTCGACTCTAACCCCGCGGGCCTCCATTTCCCTCTTAAACTGCTCGATGGCTGGCTTCACGAGATCCTCCCATGGCTGGCCGTACTCTATGGTCAGCTCCACAGTCTCAGGCTGCCTCAGCGCCAGGAAGTATACGGCAGCCGCGACAACGATTATCACTATGAGGGCGGCGACAGCTAGGAGGAGCCTGTTCTGGCGGAGGGCCTGCAAGGCCTATACCCCCCGCCCTTTAATCCACCCATTAATTCATATTCTATTCTTCAAATAATAATTGCATATGCCCTTATTTAAGTTTGCCTTGAAAGTTCAATTCATACCCGTTAATTCCTTAGAGAAGATTTAAACGTTAAATTTCCGTTTTACATCGCTCTGGCTACTCGAGGTCTACCCTCTTCCCGGTTGACGGGTTGAACAGTTTGACTCTCGCAGGGTCTACTATCATCGAGGCCTCGGAGCCCGGGGGGAACCTTGCCGCTGTAGACCTTGTCACTCTGACCTTGACTATCGCTCCCTCGACCTCCAGGTTGGCTATGAGGTCGGAGCCGAGGTTCTCGACGACAACTACTCTACCCTTGATTCTATCCCCCGAGGGGGGCGCTAGGGCTGTGTCCTCGGGCCTGAAGCCCACTACTACCCTTGAGAGGCCCCTGTCTCTGGCTAGCCTGTGGAGGTCCTCGGGGAGGTCTATGTAGCCTGCGGGTGTGAGCGCCCGCGGTAGCTCCTGGTCCAGGTCGGCTTCGACTAGATTCATGGGCGGGTTGCCTATGAAGCTCGCTACGAACGTGTCCGCGGGGTTATCGTATATCTCCTGGGGCGAGCCTACTTGGGCCATGACGCCCTGGTTCATGACACCCACCCTATCCGCCATAGCCATTGCCTCTGCCTGGTCATGGGTCACGTAGATCGTCGTTATGCCCAGCTCCCTCTGGAGCCTCTTCAGCTCCACCCTCATGTGGACCCTGAGTATGGCGTCTAGGTTGCTGAGCGGCTCGTCCATCAGCCACACCTTGGGGTTCCTCACCAGGGCCCTGGCCAGGGCCACCCTCTGCTGCTGGCCTCCGCTGAGCTGCCGGGGGTACCTGTCCAGGAGGCCCTCTATGCCCAGCAGCTTCGCGACCTCCCTGACCCTCCTGTCTATCTCCCCCCGGGGCACCCCGCGGATCCTCAGAGGAAATGCTATGTTGTCGTAGACCCTCATGTGGGGATAGAGGGCCCACGTCTGGAACACCATAGCCACGTCGCGCTTCCTCGGAGGCAGGTCCGTCACGTCGACCCCGTCGATGTAGACCCTGCCGCTGGTCGGCCTCTCGAGCCCAGCTATGATCCTGAGGAGCGTGGTCTTACCGCTGCCCGAGGGGCCCAAGAGGACGAAGAACTCGCCGTCCCTCACGGTTAGGCTTATGTCCCTGCAGGCGTAGACTCCCCCGGGGAATACCTTGGTGACGCGCTCCAGACTCACCTCGGCCAATCTCTCATCCAATCATTCTCGTAAGTATTTGAGTGGGTGATAAGTGTGGAGCGGTCGGGTGAGACAGGTTTCCACATCCCCTCCCTGGTTCGGCACCCGTGGAGTCTTCATCCCACTAGCACTTGCACCTCCCCACGGCTATTATCGGCTAGGCGCGATTTATGACTCTCGGATCTCGATAGGTGCATGTGAGGGTGCGCCTCTAATGACGATAGCGTCTCTGCTCGAGAAGCCCTCTAGGGAACTCGCGAGCAACAGGGTGCCCTCCCTGGATAAGGATTACTCGCTGGCAGAAGTCCTACACGCTATGGAGAAGGCTAAGACCGATAGAGCTGTGCTGACCGAGGGCGGCGAACCTAGAGGCATAGTGACCCTAAGGGACGTTATATTCAAGCTTGGAACCGTGAGGACTAAACAGGCGTACATAGGGGGGCTCCACGCCTCTAACTTCATGAGCGAGCCGCTGGCCTACGTGGAGGCCAGTAACGCCCTCAAGAAGGCCCTCGAGTTAATGGTGGACAGGAACTTCACGAGCGTGCCGGTCATAGAGGATGGAAGGCTGGCGGGAGTGATAACCAGGAGGGAGCTAGCGGAGGCCGTGGCAGACGAGCCGGAAGCCAGCGACATTAGGGCTGTGGACGTCATGAGGAGCTTCCTGGTGTCGGTGGACCTGCAGGCCAGGATCCTTCATGTGAGGCAGCTGCTAGCCCAGTACGACCTGAGCGTCGTCCCAGTCATGCATGAGGGCAGGTTCGTCGGCGTTGTCGGCGTCGACGAGATAGCCGAGGTGTTCATAGCCTACTACGACCTTGCCCGCGGGGAGCCTAAGAGGCACACGCCCCTCAAGTACGTCGTTGTAGCCGACGCTGTGAGGATGAGGCCGCCCAGAGTCGAGCCCGACTCCAGCCTAGCCGAGGCCGCCCTCAAGATGGCCGAGACAGGGTATAGGGCGGTAATAGTGGTAGATGACGAGAAGCCGGTGGGCTTTATATCCGGCGTGGAGATAGCTAATGCACTGCTATCTCGGGGGTCAAGGGCTTAATGAGTAGGCGAGGCGAGGCCCGGTTCGTAGTAGACTCTATGCTGGGCAGGCTGGCCAAGTGGCTGAGGCTGCTGGGCTACGACACCCTCTACTCCAAGAACTACGAGGACTGGCAGCTGCTTAAGATAGCGGAGAAGACGGGGAGGATACTGGTCACCAGGGACAGAGGGTTATACTGGAGGGCTAGGAAGAGGGGGCTGAACGCTGTGCTCATAGAGACCGACGACGTTGCCACAAGGCTAGCCGAGTTGTACGTAAAGGCCGGTATAAGCCTCGACGCGAACCCCGAGAGGAGCAGGTGCCCTCACTGCAACAGCGAGCTAGTGGTTGTCAGGGAGAAGAGCCTTGTGAAGGACAGGGTGCCCCCGGAGAGCCTGAGGGCATTCGACAAGTTCTACCTATGCCCCAGGTGCGGCAAGGTCTACTGGGAGGGCAGCCACTGGCGGAACATAAGGATGGTGGTCGACGACGCCAAGGAGAGGGCTGAGATGGTTAGAAGCGCACTTGAAAGAAGGTCTAGAGGCCGAAGTAAGCCCTCCTGATGTCCTCTATAGACGCCACCTTGTCTGGGGGCCCCGACACTACGATCCTACCCTGCTCCATAACGTAGACCATGTCAGCCCTCCTGAGGGCCGCGGCAACGTTCTGCTCCACCATGAGGAGCGTCAGTCCCTCCTCGTCCCTAAGCCTCGCCAGCAGCTCTATGATCTCCGCGGCCAGCTTCGGGGCTAGGCCCTGGCTGGGCTCGTCTAGCATGAGGAGGCGGGGCCTGGACATGAGGGCCCTCCCTATGGCTAGCATCTGCTGCTCCCCCCCGCTAAGCGTCCCAGCCTTCTGCCCCCTCCTCTCCTTAAGCCGCGGGAACACCCTATACACCAGCTCCAGGCCCTCCTCGACACCCTTAAACCCCCTACTGTAGGCCCCGAGAACAAGGTTCTCCTCCACCGTGAGCTCGGGGAAGAGTCTCCTCCCTTCAGGCACAAGCGTCATACCCATGGCGACCTTCCTGTGAGGAGGGAGGCTCGTCACGTCAACCCCCCGGTATACGACCCTGCCCCTCCAGGGCCTCACAACGCCCATTATAGCCCTGAGCAGAGTGGTCTTCCCTGCACCGTTGGGCCCTAGGACCACTGTGAACGAGCCCTTCTCCACCTTGAGGTCTACGCCCCAGAGGACCTGCATCTCCCCGTAGCCCGCCTCAAGCCGCTCCACAACTAGCTCCATCACTGGGTCACCCCCAGGTAGACCTCAACCACCTTCGGGTTACTCAAGACCTCATCCGGAGCCCCCTCAGCTATCACCCTGCCCTGGTGGAGCACTATAACCCTCTCAGCCGCCCTCCTCACAGCCCTTATGACGTGCTCGACGAGCGCTACCACCGCTATCCCCATCTCGTCCCTGACCCTCACAATAGTGTCTACCACCTTCTCCACGTCGGAGGGGCTCATACCCGCAACTATCTCGTCTAGGAGTAGAAGCTTGGGCCTCATAGCCAGCGCCCTGGCCAGCTCCAACAGCTTCTTCTCGACCACCGTGAGCCTCGCCGCGACCTCATCCGCCTTCCCGGAAAGACCCACTATGTCCAGCACAGAGTCTGCTACCTCCAGCGCCTCCGAGACGCTCCTCGCACGGGCTCTGCCGAAGAAGGCGCCTACAGCCACGTTCTCTCTGACCGTGAGGCCGGGCCAGGGCCTCGGTATCTGGAAGGTCCTGGCAAGCCCCATCTCAACCCTCTTATAGGGGGGTAGGTCGGTAACGTCCACTCCCCTGAAGTAGACCCTCCCCTCGTCCGGCCTGTAGACCCCGTTTATCACGTTGAAGAGTGTAGTCTTGCCGCTGCCGTTAGGGCCTATGATCGCCACTAACTCACCCTCGTCGACGGAGATTGATACCCTGTCCAGAGCCACCACACCGCCGAACCTCTTGGTTACGTTCTCGACCTTGAGCAGAGGCCCCGCCACCGGCGCCACCCCCTATGCTAGGACCTCCCTGAGCACCCTACTCCTAACCCTCGCCCTCAGATAACCCACGATGCCCTCGGGCATGGCCACGATCACTGCTAGTAGTATCAGCGCGAATATGGGGAGGTGTATGCCCAGGGCGTGTATGCCCAGCTCTCTGAGGAACGGCGCCACGTAGGTGTTGAGGGCAAAGTTGAAGCCCTGGTAGATCACGGCGCCTACCAGGGGGCCGAGCAGGGTGCCGGCGCCGCCTAGCATCACGACTATTATCGCCTCCACCGTGTAGTGTATGTTGAACACCCTCGCAGGCTCCACATAATTGCCCTTCAGGGACCAGAAGGTGGCCCCCAGCAGGCTGGCCAGTACTGCGCTCGTCGTGAAGGCTATCAGCTTATATTTAGTCACGTTTATCCCTAAGGCCTTGGCGGCGTCCTCGTCCTCCCTTATCGCCTGGAGGGCGAAGCCGACCCTGGTAGAGAGTATCAGGGCTGTAACGGCCACCGTCAGAAACGCAAGGCCGAACAATATGAGGTCTGAGCCCGTGGACGTTATCATCTTGAACCCATCGTCTCCCAGGGCCTCCTTTATCTTGCCGGCGAAGAGGAGCCCCACGCTACCCCCTAGCAGGTTCCCGCCCTCTATGAGGAAGCGTATCCCCTCGTTGACGCCTATAGTCGCTATGGCGAAGTAGGCTCCCCTGAGCCTCAGCGCTATACCTCCCACTATGCCCGCCAGGATGGAGGCTAGGATCGCTCCTATAGCGAACCCCACGGGTATGGCCCAGTATCCTAGGTCTGCCATATAGGTGAACGCTATAGCCATGCCGTAGGCGCCCATCGCGAGGAAGGCAACGTAGCCGAAGTCTACGTATCCCGTCATACCCATGAATATGTTGAAGGCTCCCCCTAGGAGGGCGTAGAACAGTATCGTCGCTATGAGCTGCCTCCTCTCCGGGAAGATGAAGTAAGCTGCCAGTAAGACTAGGTACACCGCGAGGGCCGGGCCAGCCTTCCTAGCCGCGGCCTTTAGCGTGTCGAGCAGCGGCTCCAGGCCCCCGCCGCTAGCCACGGCGTCTCACCTCCTGAAGAGGCCCTCCGGCTTGAGCAGAAGGGTCAGGAGCAGCAGGAAGAAGGCGGCTGACCTGGTGAGCACGTATGGCAGTATGTCGAGGCCGAGGGCGTCCTTTATCATAGAGAATGCTAGGAACGATGCCGCCTCGAAGAAGCCGAAGAGTATGCCCGCGTAGAGGCTCCCCAGTATGCTGCCCAGGCCCGCCATGACAGCTATCACGAATGCCAAGAGAGTATATGGTATGCCCATGTAAGGCTCTATCCCCTGCTGCAGGTATATCGCTAGTATGCTACCGCCGGCCACGGTGACCCCTATCCCCAGCGCCATGCTGACAGCATATATCCTATCCACGTTTATGCCGACAACCATGGCTCCCTCCGGGTCCTGGACTACAGCCCTCACAGCTAGGCCGAAGCGGGTCCTCGTAAACAGGTAGTAGACGCCAGCGACCACTGCAAGGGCCGAGAGCGCCGCCACGACCTTGGAGTATACGATCCTGACACCAGCTAGCTCGAGAACCCCTATATCCCAGGTGAACCCTCTTATGTCGGGGCTCCAGGCAATCCTAGCCAGCTCCTGTATCAGGACGCCTACCGCGAACGTGGCTAGGAGCGTTGAGAGCTCAGGGGCGCCCACGAGCCTCCTGAAGGCTGCATAGTACATCGCATAGCCGAGGGCGAAGCCTATTGCAAATGAGACCGGTATGGTGAGCAGAGGGTTGACGCCGTAGTCCTTGTAGAGGAAGTAGGTAATATAGGCCCCCAGCATCACGAAGGCGCCGAAGCCTACGTTAACTATCCTAAGCACCCCGAAGACTATGTTAAGACCCAGCGTTAGCACACCATAGATGCACCCCACGAGGAGGGCCGTGACTACGCTGCTGAGCACGAGAGCTGGGTCGACCATTAACTACACACCCTCGACACTGTAAAACCCAGGCCTCGCCGCTACCGCCAGGCTTTAAAAACATTGCCTGGAGGGATAAGGGTGGGTTACCGGGTTATGGGGGCCTAGGACCTAGGCCCCTCTAATCCTCCCACCACACAGGGCTCGGGTACACAGGAGCAGCCTCGGCAACGACCTCAGGCCACACCACGACCCTCTTACCATTCTGCCACTGTGCTACCACCATCTCGTGGCCTATCTGCAGCCCCGTCTCGGGGTCGATCTGCAGCTTGCCGAAGAACGTATAAATTCTTATTTTGTTCATGGCGTCTCTTATCCTGTCAGGGTCCAGGCTCTGCGCTTCCTCTATCGCCTTGGCTATGAAGAGCACAGCTGCACCTCCCTCGGCGGCATGGTAGCTAAGGCCCAGGTCGGGCTTGCCTAGGACCTCGGCCGCCACCCTGTTGTAATACTCTACGAACTCCTCTATAGTCGGCCCGTACCACTCGTAGCCGGGCGGCGTGTTCTCCGGCGAGTACTTCACGCTGGGCTCCCACTGGCTCGGGTACACTATGGTCTCCGCTATCTCCCCCAGCTCCTTGTAGAAGTCGGGGTGCGCCGGGGCCACTAGTATGCCTATAAGCTTGGCCTTGATGCCGACCTCCTTCATCTGCTTCACGAGCAGGACTCCGTCCTTGAAGTGCCCACCTCCAAGTATTATCTCGGGCTGGGCCGCCTTCAGCTTAGTCAGTATGGGCGTCAGGTCGGTCGCGTCAGCAGGGTAGCTCTCGAAGAAGACTATCTCGAATCCGAGCTTCTCCGCGTACTCCCTTGTGCCCTCGGCCACAGTCCTAGCGAACTCCGACTCCTTATATATGATCGCTAGCCTCTTAGCGTCGGGGTCCAGCTTCCTAATCATGTCTAGCGTGCTCTGGAAGTACCTCGATGCAGGGGTGAGGACCTGCACCACGTACTTGTAGCCCTGCTGGAATATCTTGTCGCTAGCGCCGCCGTGGCTAACCATGACGACGCCATACCTCTCTGCGACCGGCGCCGCCTTAGCCGTCAGGCCGGAGCTATAGGGCGCCAGTAGGACCTTAACCCCGTCCTCCTTGATCAGCTTCTCCACGATAGCTATGACCCTATCAGGCTGCGACTCATCGTCGTAGTATATCAGCTCAAGCTTGTACCTCTTACCGCCAATCTCAACGCCCCCATTATCGTTGATCCACTCAACGACCGCCAGCGCCCCAGCGAGCGTCCTAGTGCCCTCAGTAGAGTACCTACCCGTGAGGCTGAGGCTAGCACCGATCTTTATGGTGCCTGCGAACTTCTCCTCGGCCTGCTGAACCTGGGGGGCCTCCGTCTCGGCCTCCCCGCCTCCCCCCCTCAACAATAGTATGGCGGCGGCCGCTACCACGGCGACGAGGACTATAGCGGCGAGCACTATCACGGCTCTGTTAGAAGCCGCGGCTCTCAGAGGACTAGGCATCCAGCCCACCCATTACCCTTCGATTCACTATATCAAACCGCCCCGAAAATATAAAATTTGCCGTTAAGCCATGGAACGCGCACGCTAATCAAAAACTAGCATGTAACAGAGGGTTAACCCCGCGCAGGACCTGGTGCGGCCGCCGGGATTTGAACCCGGGACCACCGGCTTGGAAGGCCGGCGTCCTAGTCCAGGCTAGACGACGGCCGCCCCCGCGTCTCAGCTCTAGCTGTGCAGGGGTTTAAGCTGTCGCCTGCCTCCAGAGCCTTTCAGCGAAAGACGATATTATCCTTGAGCCCTCGTCGACCTCCCTACGCGACGTTGCGAAGCTTATCCTAACGTGGCTCCTTCCCACCTTCTCGGGGAAGCTGGTGCCAGGTAGAACAAGCACTCCTTCCTCGTGGAGCAGCTTCTCGACCAGCCTCTCCACGGTTAGCCCCGTCTTCTCAAGCAGCCCCGCCACCCTCGGGAACATGTAGAACGCCCCCTCGGGCATGTACGCCTCGATGCCGGGCGCGTCCTTCAAGTTCGAGTACAGGATTTTAGCTCTAGCTTCGAACTCCTCTATCATCTCCCTGACGGGGCCCCAGTCGCCCTTGAGAGCCGCTATCCCCGCCCTCTGTGCAATGCTCGGCGGGCAGCTGTAGACTGTCACGGCAAGGTCTATGATCCTCCTCGCAGCCTCCTCCCTCACGACGAGGTACCCAAGCCTCCAGCCCGTCATGCTGAACGTCTTGGAGAACCCGTTCACGTAGACAACGTTATCCCTCCAGTCTCCCCCGCTTAAGACGCTCCTGAACCTCGCGCCCCCGTAGAGGAAGTTATCGTAGATCTCGTCCGCCAGGACTAGTATCCCCCTCCTCCTAGCCAGGTCGAGTAGGTCGCCCACCTGGTCGGGGGGGAACACGTTGCCTGTGGGGTTATGGGGGTTGTTTATGACTATCATGCGGGTCCTCTCGGTGACCGCCCTCTCGATAGCCTCGATGTCGAGCCTGAACCCCTCTCCTTCCACGAACTTCATGGGGACGTAGACAGGCCTGGCTCCGAACAGCTTAGCTACCTGAGCGTAGGCGTAGTAGCTTGGATCGGGTATTACTACCTCGTCGCCGGGCC
This sequence comes from Acidilobaceae archaeon, assembly GCA_027051095.1. GTDB lineage: Archaea > Thermoproteota > Thermoprotei_A > Sulfolobales > Acidilobaceae > Aeropyrum. The sequence goes on from JALUAM010000028.1 coordinate 11,311, forward strand.
TCAGGTAGGCGGCCATCCCGATGAATATTGCTGTCTTAGCCCCTGTAGTGACGATCACCTCCTCCGGCGTAACCCCGGCCCCGTACCTGCTGTTGAGGTACCAGGCTATAGCCTCCCTCAGCTCGGGGATACCCGGCGTCTCAGTGTACCCCGTGAACCCCTCGTCTAGAGCCCTCTTAGCCTCCTCCCTGATATGGGCCGGCGTCACGAAGTCCGGCTGCCCGATGCCAAAGCTTATCACCCGCCTGCCCTGCTCCCTCAGCCTCCTAGCAACGGCGAGGTAGGCGAAAGCCGACTCCCCCTCGATTTCGTACATGACCGGTGAGAGGGAGAGCGAGGGGCTGTCCCTACTCAATTATCCGGCCCACCCCGTGGAAATTATTGATAGCCGCGGCAATTAACAGGAAACCTTGGGGAGCCCAGTGTGGCATTACTTAGGGTCAAGATTAGAGGCTTCAAAATATCGGCCCTCAAGGCCGGCCCTGTCGTCATGGACTCCCTAACCCTCGTGCACGAGGAGGAGAGGGAGGAGAACGGCGATCCCTGGGACGTTGTAGCCTTCACCGCCGAGGCCCTGGTAAAGCGGTACGACTTCGTGGAGATAGAGGCTGAGGTCCTAGAGAGGGACCCCGCTAACCCCGGCGAGGCCGAAATCCCCGACAAAATCTACAAGGGAGAGTATGGCTCTCACGTGAAAGGGAGGCGCGGGAAGCACCTGGCTCATAGGCCCGTGAAGGTGTGGAAGGTGGGCGTCCTCTACCTGGACAAGCTCGCGGAGAAATCTGAAGGGGGCCACTTCGTCCTAGCCCCAGACGATATAGAATGGTATGACGTCGACGGGAGCCACTACGTCTATGAAGGTAATGTTAGTGTTGAGGCGGGCGAGAGGACCCCCGTGTACCTCGTCCTAGACACCGAGGAGGGCTTCAGGTGGGTTAGATTAATCCCTCGCGACGCCCCTCTGCGAGTCCCCGAGAAAGAGAGCGAATCAGAGACGAGATCTCCTCCAGGTGCACCCTAGTAAGGTGTAGGTAGTACCCCCTCCTAGTGTCGAGCCTCCTCCCGCATAAGGGGCACGACCCCCTGTACTCCAGCATCCTCGAGGCCTCCGCGACAGCCTCCTCTATCTGCGGGGGCAGAGCGGTAGAGCCTCTACCCCCCGCGGCCCTGGAAGCCGCTTCCTTGGCCGCTTCAGCCCATATGTCGATCTTCATCCTTCGGCACCCGAGACCGCGTTAACCAGCGCAGGTAAACCCTTAACCTCGACCTCGACGGTGTCACCGGGCCTGAGATACCTAGGCGGGCTCCTGGCATGACCCACCCCGGGGGGCGTCCCCATCATGACTACGTCTCCCGGCCTTAACGTTACGAGGCTTGATAGCCTAGCGACTATCTCGTGAATGCCGGCCACCATATCACTTGTGCACCCACTCTGCACCCTCTCCCCGTTAAGCCTGGTCTCCACGCATAGGTTCTCAAGCTCGCGGTATGACTCTACGAGAGCTACTAGGGGGCCTAGAGGAGCGAATGTGTCCATACTCTTTGCTATGCTCCAGCTCATCTCTTCCTGGAGCCTCCTCTCAGTTACGTCGTTAACCGCTGTGAAGCCTGCTATGGCCTCCGCGGCCTCTCTGGGCGATGCATTGCGCAGTCTCCTACCTATCACTACGGCTATCTCCCCCTCGTAGTCAGCCCTAGCGCCCTCGAAGGGGAGCACTATCTCCTCCCTATGGCCTATAACGGAGTAAGGCGACTTGACGAAGAACGCTATCCTAGCCTCCATACCCATCTCTGCAGCGTGCGCCTTGAAGCTCCTCCCCACCCCCCACAGGACTCTAGGCCTAAGGGGTGGCGGGAGCCTCGAGTCGAGGCTCACGCAGCCGCCTGAAACCCCCTCTACTATGGCATCTATAAGTTTAAGGGTCAGCGGGAGGCCCCTGTAAAAGCCTGAGGGGCCGCCCAGTAGGTCTGAGGCCTCGGGCGAAGATGCTAGGCAGCGCCTGGAGGAGTCGTAGACTGCCAGCTCCTCGCCGGCGGGCGTATATACTGCTCCGAGGAATGCCAGGACCAAGAGCTACACCTCCAATGACAGGCTCCTCATGATCTCGTATGGCCTCCTCAGCTCCTCCAGCCGCCACGCGTAGTCTAGGAACTCTCTCAGCCTTGAGCCTCCGACTAGGGGCTCGAGCAGCTTCCTTGCCTTATCTTCTACACCCCTTCTGTCAAGCGGGTTCTTGAAGTGCCCCGGCGGGTAGATGGACTCCTCCTCGAAGACCCTGCCGTCCCTAAGCTTCACCTTTATCCTGTTCGGTATGCCCTCCGGGTATATCTTATCGTAGTCGGGGTCAACCTCTATCTTCATCCTCTTCATGACCTTCCTTACATCCTCGGCTAGGAACCTCTCCGGCTTGAAGGTGTCGAGCCAGACCTTGCCGTCTAGGAGCGCAGCGGCTATTATATATGGGAGGCTGTGGTCGGCAGTCTCCCTCGTCCTGGGATCCCATTTCTCGGGGTCCTCTACTATGATTCTGTAGCTGACCGTGAACGTCCTGACCTCCACGGACTCTATATCGTCGGGTTTTAGCTCGCCTGCGGCCTCCCTTATCTTAAGGGCCGCCTCCACAGCGCTCATAGAGTGGTACTCCACGGGCCAGTACTTGATACTCGTCTGCATGACCTTGAACCCCCCCTCGCCGAGGGGGGCCAGCTCGAACTTGTCGCCGCAGAGGGCCACCTTGAAGAAGCCAAACTTGCCCTCGAACACGGGCGAGGGCCCCGTCATGCCCCTCCACGCTAGGAGGGCCGCTAGCAGCCCGTTCCTGGCAGCGTGGGCTGCGGCGCATCCCTTCCACATGCTGAGCTCGCCGGCCCGGGTCTGCCTTAGGGCTAGGCCCGTCGTGACCTCTATGTTTATGGCATGCTCTATCCCCCTCTCGTCCAGGCCTAGGACCTTAGCCGCCCCTACGGCAGAGGCTATGCCAATATAAACCGTGTGATCCCAGCCCCTCGCCCTCACGCTGTAACTGTCGGCAAGCCTCGCCGCGACCTCGTAGGCGGCCACAATGCCCTCAACGAGCCTCCTGCCGTCAGCATCCGCTATCTCCGCGGCGGCCATCACCGCCGGGATCGTATCGCTAGGGTGCAGCGCCTCCTTGGAGAGGTATGTATCGTTGAAATCGAAGTACCTGACCGCGCAGCCGTTAGCGAACGCTGCAAGGTCAGGGGAGGACCTGTGGCTAGTGCCCCATAGCAGAGTTGAGAGGCTACCCCCCGCGACGGACTTAGCCAGACTGTAAGCTATCCTCACAGGCTCCTCTCCTATAGCTGCGACGCCCACAGCAGCCGTGTCGACAAACCTCTTCTTAACCTCCTCAACAACCTCCCCCGGTATGTCTGAGTACTTCAGAGAGGCGACCCACGATGCTATCCTAGAAGCTATAGTCTCGCGGCTACCCGCCACGGAGCCACACCACTAGGCGGTCGGAGCCCTGCGAGGTTAATAGTGGGGGGCTCTAGCCGAGTCTAAACCCGCCCTAACCCTCCACGTCGACGCCATACCTTGCCTGATCCTCCTCCTCCATCTCCTCCAGGTCGACGTCTGGCAGCCTCAGAAGGCGGCGCCTGTTTAGCACCCTAAGCAGTTTAACCGCAGTGCTCCTACTCCTAACCTTGACGAGTATTACATCAGCGGCGTCCACTATTATGGCCTCCGAGCCGGCGATGCCCTCTACCACCTTCCGGGCCTCCGGGCTAGCCGGTATTACGTAATATCCGTGGGGGTCCCTCCTGGATAGTAGGTCCCTGAGTAGCCTCTCCTCCATAAAGAGGCACCTTGCGGCTAAGCGCCTTTATGGAGAATCCTGCTGCCCGCCAAATTTAAGCTTGACTAGGTCCTCCAGCTTTAAAGCGGCTCCAGGGAGCAGGACCGGCGTTGACCTAGATACGCTTAGGCCCCGCTTCTCCGCGAGGCCCAGCAGCTTGTGCTCGAGGCCCATAGCAGCTATATCCTCGGGGTAGACCACTCCCTTAACGTCGTCGAGTTCCCCGGAGGCTATCAGCTCTACGAACGCGGACTGCATGCCGCCCACGGCTATCGAAGTAGCGCTCCACTCCCCAGCCCATCTAACCTCTAGCCTCCAGGCCTCCAGGCCCCCGGGCCCCGAGTACTCCACCTGCATTAAGGCTAGGTCCCTGTAGCCCCCAGTCTTCTTCTCGACAAGCCTGGCCAGGAGGTCGAGGGGTCTCACGGGGCACCCGCTAGCCTTGACGGGCTCCTCAGATAGCAGGCCCAGGTCCCTCAGGATCCTCATTGCCGCCAGGTGCCCGGGCCTCCTGAGGCTGCATTCAAAGCCCATTGAGAGCCTGTGAGACCTGCGCGCCAGGAACCTCTTCATGCCGCCCCCTATAAAGCACTCTAGCCTCCCCACTCCGGGCCACTCCACGGGCAGCCAGGCCTCGGGGTTTAGGGGATCGACTTCTACAACAGACCCTCTATAGGCTATGAAGCCGGGCTCCACGTACTCCTTTAGGAAGTCTATCACGCTCCACGTAGCCGCGTGGCCCAGAGGGGCGCTGGAGTCCTCGCTCACGCTCCCCGCGGCCACGGCAAGATGGCCCCCCGGACCCCGCGACTTAATGGCCGCCTCCGCTAGCAGCGTTGAGAGCCCAGGAGAGACTCCGGCCTCCGCGAGTAAGAGCCCCCTAACCTCGCCAGCTGGAGGCCTGTGCAGCAGCGACACGTCTACCACCCTGAGCCCCCTGGCGGCGAGGGCTGTCGACAGCCGGGAGCCTATCTCGCTGGGCATTGCAACCGCTACGACGGATGCCCCGTTGACCTTAGAGTAGACTATGCTGTCGCTGAGCGCGTCTATAGTCTTAGCCTCTAACCCAAGCCTCCTGGCGATTGCTACCCTCGACCCCCTACTATCGAGGCCCAGAACCGAGTAGCCCTGCAACGCCAAATCATACGCTACCCTGAGCCCCACATTACCTAATCCCACGACCGCTACATCCACAGCCTTACACCTCTAGTGTCCGCGGCCGCGCGGCGCAGGTCCTGTGTTCCGGCTCTCCACATGCCACGGTTCAGGAGACTCCCTCTATCGTCACCCCCGCGCCCGCGCGGCCGCGGACACCATATCAAAGGTGTGGGAGCGTGGGGAACTTAACCACGGCGTGGAGTCCCCTGTTACTCCATGAAGGCCTGCAGCCCCTTCTTCTCCATCTTAGCAAGCCTCTCCAGCCTCGACACCTCTCTATGCCTGCCTAGCGCCTCCATTATGTTCTTGACTGTTGACGGGCCTATACCCCGTATCTTCATCAGCTCTCCGGGGCTCGCCGAGGCCAGGTCCTCGAGGCTCCTATACCCCGCGTTGTAGAGGAGCCTCGCCTTGACCCTGCCGACACCTGGTATGCTGACGAGCTGTAGTAGCTCTTCCCTCACCCCATACTTAACCCTGAGCGAGAGGGTCTTTAGCGAGCGCTCCGAGCCGGCCGGCAAGCCGACAAGGCTTGCTATCCTAGAGAGTGATGCCGCTATCCACTCTGCAGTGTCGCTTAGACCCGCTAAATCGCCGGGGGCTACTCCCCACGACTCGTATATCTCGTCGTCGCTTTTCTCGGAGATCCAGTCGTGGAGTACCAGGGCAGTCTTGAGCCTCCTAGCCTCAGCCGGGTCGTCCGGGTCTATGATGTCTGCCAGTCTCGGCGACCTTCTCAGGGCTTCCTCCACTAT
>JALUAM010000029.1 GCA_027051095.1 Acidilobaceae archaeon
AGCTATAAGAGGGGGGCGCGGATGGCCGGGAAGGACACGAATCGCCTGGTGGAGCTGGAGAGGCTGGCGGACAGGAAGTCTCGGGAGTTCGACAGGCTATACTTGAAGGTGCCCAGGAATAAGAGGAAGCAGGCCTACAAGGTCTTCCTGGAAGTTGCGTACGGCAGGATATCCTTCGAGCAGGGCCTCGAAAAGCTACGAGAACTCGCAGAGGGGGGCTAGCCCTCCCCTCCCAGCCACGCTTTTTCCAGCTCCTCTAGGAGGGGCTGCATCGCTGCCCGGCGCTTCTCCTCGTACTCCCTCCGGACGTCGGGGGGTATGGCGTCGAGCCTGTAGGCGTCGTAGCCCAGCTTATGAACGTAGACCTTGCCCGACGGGGCTATCCTCTTACGGTAGAGCTTAGCAATCCTCTCGGGCTTAGAGAGGCCGTGAGGGGCCGTAGGCTCAGCCACCACCCAAGCCTTCTTCCGTAATTCCTTGAGAATATCCATATCCGGGCTAGTGTATAATATAGCAGCCGTAAGCGTCCGGGCCAGGTTAATCAGGCTGTTTAGCAGCCTAGCCAGCTCGAACCCCTCCTTAGAGGAGGATAGGAGGTACTTCGACAGATGCATCCCCGCGTCGTCGAATATCACCAGAGGTATCCTCCTCCCGGACTGCAACGCCTCCTTAAACTGCGGCAGGGCCTCCCTCGGGTCGAAGTGGAGATGCCTTAGAACGGCGTCCCAGTCCCGATATATTTCATATGCCACTAGCATAGCATAAGTAGTCTTGCCGCTTCCTTGCGGCCCGATTACGAAGGCGCTTACGAAATCATAGCGTCTGTAGGAGGATTCTATCAGCTTAGTGAGTATAAGCGTCACTCCTCTCCCACCCCGTAGGCCCCCACGGCTAACTCGCTCTTCTTGACTAATAGCCCCTTGCGGTCTAGCTCTCTTAGTATCAGCTCTAACGCTCTTTCTAGCATCCTGAGGGCCGCCTTGTTGCGGCCCTCCTCAGAGAGTCTCTCAGCCTCCTCCAGCGCCTCCAGCCCCTCCCTGGGGGCCCAGAGCCTGGCCAGGGCGTAGAGTGCCCTGACAGCCATAAGCAGCCTCCGGACGCCCAGCCCGGGCACGCTGGGGTCTATCCTCGAGTAGGCCTCCGCCACCCTGTCTAGCTGCCTTGCGATAGCCCAGGTATAGTCGATCGTCTCGTAGTACTCGGTCCTGTAGCTCAATCCCCCTCCCCCCGTTCGCCCTACACACTAGCCCCCTCTAGCAGCAGCTCGGGTGGTAGCTTGAGGGGCCGGGCCCCATAGTGCCTGCTTAACGCTCCCAGCGTCTTTGAGTCTCTAACCTCAACTACAACTGCTACTGCTACCACCCTATGCCTTGTGACCAGCTTTCTTAGCTCCCTGGGCCTCGGATTGACCAGCACTAGCACCTTGCGCCTGTTCACCCCCCGGTTACCCCTCCTCCCCTCCTCCATCGCCCTCCTCCAGGGCTAGCTCGTCCACCATCTCGGCCCAGCAATCCGGGCTACCGGGCTTCCAGACTCTCACGTACCACCCTCTATTATACAGTTCGAGCATGTGGCTCACGGTATCCCCGTCTATCACGCAGTTGCTACGGAGTACATAGTCTAGCCCGCATAGCCTTGCTATCCCCAGGCCGTAGCCCACGTCGAATGTGCCTTCAGGCTTCTCGGGAGTTGGCGGCGTGTATAGGCCCGGCAGAAGCTCCCCCTCAACCTCAACCCACTCAAAAGCATAGCCAGGCAGCCCAGGCACCTCAACTATCTTACCCTTCTCCTCCAAAGCCCTCCTAGCAGCCTTACACAGGGCGTCAATGACCTCCTCCAGCCTCATCCCACATCACCCCACTTTTACAAGCTTTAACCTGTAACCATGCTTCTCCACAGCTCTCACAATTTCGCTCAAATCAACAAATACGACTATGCCCCCTGATGATAATATAATGAAGAGCCGACCTAGGAATGGGTCGTAGACGACCTCCTTCTCCCCCGTGTAAATCCTAACCCTACGCCTCACCCCTCTCGCCACCCCCCAGGCACGGCACGTGAGACATGGCGAGGTCGTACTTCCTCCTGAGGTCCTCGATCTGGTCCCTCAACAGGTAGTGCTTCTCGACTACCTCCCTTGGAGCGTGGCCCAGCAGGACCTGCAGCTCTAGGGTGCTTAGGTGGTGGCTCAGGTGCTCCGCCACCCTCTTCCGTATAGCCTTAAGCTGGAAGCGATATCCCAGCTCCTGGTCCATAACCTGGTAGATGGTCTGCCTTAGGCTACGAGGCTTGAACGGGAATAGCTTATCAGAGCTACGGCCTAAAACATCTAAATGCCCCCTCCTAACCTCTAGATAAGCGCTAAGCTCCTCAGCTACACTCTGGGTTATGAATGAGAAGTATGTCCTCTTGCTCCGCTTGAGGCTCCAGACCCAGACCAGCCTCTCAGGGAGCCTCAGGGACTCTAAAGATAGGTTATAGGCTGTCTCCACCCTGAGCCCCGTCGAGGCCAGCAGCAGTAGAAAGGCCCTGGGAGCGCTGGCGTAGGGGAGAGCCTCTATAACCCTACAAATGGCTTCCCAGCTCGGGGCCTCCGGGGTACTCCACCTTGTCCTGGGGAATGGTATGGCTTCAAGTAGCTCCCGGTCCTGTAGGATCTCCTTGACAAACAGCCTAAGAGACTTGTATACATGGTCTGCAACCCCCGGCTGCTCAGCCTGAAGCCTCCTAACAAGGCTCCTTAGATTCTGCCTTGTGAGCACGTAGCCCAGCTCCTCCAGCGCCAGCCTGAGATAGCGCAGCCTGTCACTAGCGGTCTCCGGGTCTAGGTCCCCGCTCTTAACCCTAGCCTCCAGGTAAGACTTGAACTCCTCGACGTGCTCCCTAGTGACCCTAACTGCCTTCCCCACTAGGCCTAGGCGCTCCAGCTCCGTGGATAAGCTGTCTAGAAGGACCTTAGCGCTAGCAGGGTTAGCCCTTGCCCACTCCACGATAAGCCTGACAAGCCTGTCAACGTCATAGCCCCTTATCCTCTTATAGTCAACGTGGGGGGCGAAGAAGGGCACCCGGGCTAGGTCGTCGTCGCTAGCCGCCTCCAACAGCCTCTCAAGGATAGCATCCGGTATAGGGCGTATTCCCTTGCGCATCTGGTAGAAGTAGGCTCTCGAGACGCCTAGGTCCTTAGGCTTCACCTTACCCTTAGAGGCTAGGACCTCCAGCAGCCTCCTCCGGGCCTCCTGAGGGATCCTCGAGGGCTCAGGCAGCAACTCTACCCCCTCATAGCCGCCTGGCTCGGGGCCAGGACCTCCCTCCCCAGCGGAAGTGTTATTTGAGAGGCTGGTACTATCCCCGCTATACTCCTCCTTGGAGCCAGGGGCGTATAGCAGGCGTATAGCGGGTTGAGGGGGCGGTTGAGGACCAGATTGAGGGGTGGATTGAGAGCCCGATTGTGTAGAGGTGCTCTGTAATGGCTCTGTGGTGGGCCCGCGGGGATTTGAACCCCGGACCTCCGCCGTGTAAGGGCGGCGTCCTAGACCAGGCTAGACGACGGGCCCTCCAGGGAGGTTTTGGTTGGGAGCGGAGGGTTAAAGGGTTAGCTACGGTTGGAGGCCCTCTAGCCCTTAGCCTCCCCTTTTTATAAGCTTCTCTACGTGTTTCCTAGTATTCTCGCTGTGCAGTATGATATTGTTGTTGCTACTTGTAGGTGTTTGAGTGCCTCTCCTATTATGGCTAGTATTAGTGATGCTTCTTTAGGCGTGTCGCTGGAAAATGCCTTTTCGAAGACGGAGCTTCTAGCCTTTCCCAGCGCTTCTAGGAGGTCTCTACTCCTCTTTAGGCTTGGCTGTGCTACGTTTAATGCTGCTTCCATAGCTATCCTAGCTAGACTCTCGAGTTCCCCGGCGATCTCATCGTTCTTAACTCCCCTTTCAGCAGCCCTCTCCGCAGCCTCTGCAAAGGTTGA
>JALUAM010000030.1 GCA_027051095.1 Acidilobaceae archaeon
GCTATGAGGGTTGCCGTCTGGCTCAGCACGCTGGGGTCTATGAACCCGGGCCTCTGGGAGACGAGCACCAGGCTCAGCCCCCACTTCCTGCCCTCCCTCGCTATCCGCAGCAACGCCCTCTTTGACGCCTTGTCCTCACCCGCAGGGGCCAGGTTGTGGGCCTCCTCGACTACCAGTAAGGTGAGGGTACTTCTGCGCGGGCTGTACCCTCTCAGAGAGATCGTGAACAGCTCATCCAGCAGCCTAGCCACGGCATGGTCCGTAATGCCCCTGCTCGGCGGAGCTAGGTGGATTATAGAGAACCCCCTAGCGACCCTCCCCACTATTAGCCTGTAATGCACAGCGTCTAGATGCGGTGAGACGTGCCTCGCAACCCTCTGCAGGCCGCGGGCCACACTTCTCATTGTATTTTGTGCTTCTCCCAAAAGCGTCTGCTTTAGCCTAACAAGTTTATCTTTAAGCGTGTTATAGAGGAAGAGTTTGTCTGGTACCTGGACTTTCTTTTGTTGGCGCTGACTAAGAAGCATCACGTCATGCATATATGCCTTGTGCAACGTGTTCCAAGGGCTAGTAAAGGGGTTAGTATATTGTGTATCGGGCATATAGGCTGCAACCTCCTCCAAGTATTGAATGAGTTGTCTTTGATAAGCAGCGGGAGATTGACGTAATCTATCGAGCGACTCAACAGCGAGGCTATAAGCTGCTAGGCCCGCTAAAGCTCTGCAGTCAACGAATCGCATCTGAGAGAGTTTGTTTCTGAGTGTCTTGCAAGCCTCGCGCTCTGCCTTATCTATCCCGAAATGGAGGTTTGCGCCATATACTTTTGCAGCATCGCGGAGGGCGTCAACGAGGGTTTCTACATTGTTAAGTTTACCTCTTACTAGAGCGTCAACTATGTCAGCTAGCCCCTTCGTTTCGGCCACATAACCTAATTCTAGTATCCCCATGATGTCTGCAAGGGCTTCAATTATGTAGGGGAAGGCCTTAGCGGCTGCGCGGGAGAGCTCCGTTATCTCGTCAACGTCTAGCGTCTGAGGTAGGGGGGTAGCGACTACGAGGAAGGGGCTGGAGTTGAGTAGGTGCGCGGCCTTCTCCCGCGTTGTGGGGGACACGTTGCCGCTGGAATCAATCACGTATAGGTGGTGTCTCGCGTAGACCAGGCCGTGGATGTTAACGTTGTACCTTGCGGTAAGGTCTTTCACTAGCTCCGCCACGGTCTCCGCATACTCCTGCTCGGCCTGCACCCTGAATCCTATTATTGAGAGGTCGTATGGCACGAGTATGGTCTTCTTGGCGTCAACTAGCCAGCTGGCATTAATGGTGGTGAAGTTGCTAGGGTTCACGGCGGCGTCGAGTAGGGGTGTGGTGCCGGGCTTCCTGTAGGGGTAGCCGGTGTACTCGCCGGCTATGTCGAAGACTATGACTCCACCGTCGTTGCTGAATGTGTGCTTTCTCCAAGCGTACTCGGCTACAAGCCTTTTCACGGTCTCGGTCTTCCCGCTGCCTGTCTGCCCTAGTACGGCTGCGTGCATGGTTAGCCGTTCAGGGTCAAGGTATACCTTCACGGCTGGGTTATATGCCAGTACGCCGAGGTAGAGTTCCTTGCCGGCGGAGCCGCCGAGGAGCTGCTGTAGGAGCTGCGGATCGGGCTCTAGCACCAGACTCATAGGCCTCGGGGGCTGGCTTGGCAGGGTCAGGCTTGGCCGGCCGCTGGCTCCGGAGTGCCGGGCTATCTCCCCGAGGATCCTCAGCTTGAGCTCCCGCACTCCGTGCCACTGCACGAGGGACTGGGTCGGCGAGAAGAGGAGCTGGAGCAGCTTCTGGGCGTTCTGGAACCCCACTGTCTGGACTTGCCTTGACAGCTGTTGCAGTCTCTGGGCGTCAATGCTTGGGGCCACGCTCCGCTCGGAGACGTCAAGGACGAGTGCTAGGTACTTCTTGGAGCTGCGCTGGTCGTCTAATAGGGCCAGCGCGCCATACCTCAGGACGCTAGCCGTGGACGCGAACACTATGGCGCGAGCCTCGGTGTAAGATTCTATCTCGAACACGTAGCCTACGAAGCCCGGCTGCTGGGCTGACAAGCTCCACAGGCCCCGGGGGGAACCCTCGTGGGCCCAGTCGCAGGTATTCAGCGATGCGCCGTCTAAGCCTAGGTCACGTGGGTTATTCTAGTCTCCCACCCCCTCACGAAGCTAGTGTAGGGCTGCACTCTCTCCGCCAGCTCCTCTATGATGCCCCTGAAGGCCAGTGTTTCGCTTGGGGATATCCTGCTGAACCTGTCCACGACGAGGAGCTGGGGCGGGTATCCGTAGAGGACGATTCTTGAAGGGTATATGGCTAGCGCTAGTAACTCGTCTACCGCGGGCATGCCCTCCACATACTCTACCCTTATCGCTGGGGGCGTCGATACGAGTTGCGCGACATCGTAGGGGGATACGCCTTGCAGCCCCTGACTGCTAAGCATTGCCATTATTTCGCCGCACGTCGGCGGCCTGACGGGTGCCGCGTACTGGTAGACTATCCTCTCTAGCTTCCTGAGTCTATTCTCTACGTCCTCCTCGCTATAACACTTAGCCCTACCTTGGGGCCCGGTTAGGTAGTATCTCGCGAGTAGAAGCCTTGGCCTGTGCGGTAGGGGCTTGGCTGCGGGGTATAGGTCGCCGCCGCCTGCTATATAGTAGATAGTGTAGAGTAGCTCTGAGTCAGTTATATCCGGGGCCAGCCTCCCCCAGAGGATTATCGTCTCAAGCTCGTCGACCTCGGCGTCCTCTAGGTTCTTGTTAAACCTCTCCAGCATCCCCTGGCTCAGCGCTGTAGCCAGCTGGCTCCACTCGACCCTGGAGTCTGCCTCCTGGTGTAGCTGGCCCGGGTCTAGGCTGAGGCACTCGGTGATCCTCGCCCCCTGGTTGTGGAAGCCCTTTAGCGCGGTGTTTCTCATCTCGTCGGCTAGGTGGGCGGTGAGGCCTACCGGGCTTTTTGTTCCGCTCACCCTTCCGAGAACCGACTTGACTAGCCTCGCGGTCGTGGCGGAGACCAGGAGCCTGCTCTGGGATACATCCTCGACTAGGCCCGCGACGGCATACTCATCCTTTAGAGCGCCTTCAATGAGCCTCTCGAGGGTGGTTATCGCCAGGAGACCCAGAACTACCTTGTTCCTGTCAACGTTCCTGCCGTCCTCGCTGCAGGCGTAGGACTCGTCTATGAGGTCGCGGCGGAGCGGCGGCTCCAGGCCAGCGTACTCTAGCAGTCTGACGGCATCATCCACATCTACTATATACGGTTTAGAGGTGTAGTGGTGCACCATCTGGAAGAGGGGCCCATGCCTCACTAGTATGAGCCTCCCTGGAGCCCCTAGACCCTCGCTTGCCAGCAGGCTCGGGCCCTGCCGTGAGAGGGCGAGGAGGGCCGCGAGTTCCACTACGTAGGAGGCCGCCTGCCTTGCCCGCTCCCCGCCACGTCCCACAAGCAATGGTGGAACCGTGTCGCCCCCGACCTTCACTAGTGGGTGGTAGACCCTCTCCTCGACTTGGCTCCTGTAGTTGCTCCTAGCCAGCACGGCGAGCTTCAGATAGTAGAAGTCGGCCTGCGCCCTCTCACCCCTGGAGCCGGCGTCAACGTAGAAGATGGTGGTGTCCCTAGCCAGGGCGTCCACGCCAGGTATAGAGTTAGCATCGGCTAGGATATCCGTGGGCTTGTGCTGCTCGAGTAGGGCGAGTAGCAGCTGGTAAGGCCTGACTGTCAACCCCCTCAGAGCCCCGAAGGCGGCTGGCAGGGTATGGCGGGTTTATACGTTCTGTCAAATAGCACTATGTGGGGGGAGCGCTTGCCTGGCAGGCGCTTCCGCCTGGTATCCCTGCTGGGCACTAGCCCGGGCACGCCGCACACGACGGCATGCAAGCTCATCGAGGGAGGCGCCGAGATAGAGGAATTCATTATAATAGCAACTATA
>JALUAM010000031.1 GCA_027051095.1 Acidilobaceae archaeon
GGTCGAAGCTACTGGGGAGCCGGCTGCCCCGCTCCCCGGTGACAGGCTCTAGGAGCCCCTCGCCGCCGCCCCTAAGCAGCTCCAGCGAGCCGAGCCACGCCCGGCCCGAGTAGTAGCCCAGCCTGACAGTGTACACCCTCACTTTGCGGGGGTCTGCGCCGCCCGACAGCGCTATGTTCAGCGCTGCGAGCCTGGCCGCGCCGGCCTCGGCCTCGAGGCAGTACAAGCCCTCCTCGGCGAGCACTCTGGAGAGGACCTTAGGGTCAGGCTCCCCGATGCCGTGGTACACGGAGAGGGCTGCCGACAGCCTGGAGAGCGTCCTTAGCGTGGCGGCCAGTAGAGTCCCGGACCCGCAGGCGAAGTCCACGGCCCTAAAAGACGCCATCCTCCCGGCTAGCCTCCGAGCGGAGGCCGCGTCGAGAGACTCTATGCCCTCGCCGTCTAGGCCTAGCAGGGCGTCAGCCGCCAGGTACGCTAGCATGTGGGAGGCCGGCGCCTCGGTGTAGAACGTTGCCAGGCCCTTCCTCAGGGGAGCCGACCCGTGGAGCGAGCCGGGCACGTCCAGGGGGCCGCCTCTAAGCGCGAGTCGAGCTCCAGTCGCAGCCAGAGCCCTTGAATGATCGTGAAGGCTTGAGGGCAGGGACCTTAGCACCTCGGCCGCGGGGCGCGCTAGCCCCTCGTAGCCCATAGACGCCAGCCTATCCATTACCCTGGCTAGCTCCTCCACCTCGGGCGGCTCAGGCGGCTGGAACCCTTGGGCGCCTCTGTGAGTCAATGCGTAGAGGGCCCCTGCAAGGGCCGTGTGGACAGCGGCATCCACGGCCGCGGAACCGCCGGCTCTCGGGTCACCATGCGCTTTCAATGCTGAGGCGAGGCGCCTAATCAGAGAGCCGTCCCTGTCTGCACTCCGCAGCGCCTCCACGAACACCCTGATAGCCCTCCAAAGGGCGTCCCAGCCCCCGGGGCTCCCCCCGGCTAGGAGCTCGGAGGCGGCTTTAACCAGGGACGCCACAGCCCCCGCGTCGACACATCTAAGCGGCTCCAGACCCCCTCCGGGTGTTATAGCGGCGGCGTCTAGCCCGGGCCCCCCGGGCCTGCAGTCCTTGCCAGGCCAGACAGCCACCGCTACGTCCACGAGACCGCTCTCCACAGCTTCCCTCGCAGCGGTCTCGGCCGAGAGGGCGTCGCGGGATACATGAGCCACCACGACTAGACCCTTCAGGAGGGCTTTAACCCTGACCCCGCCGTCCCGCTCAATCCTGGCCTTGGCCCCGAAGCGTGCTAGAGTCCTGGCAAGCTCCTCCGAGGCCTTCTCTACCCCGGCAGGCGCGGGTGGCCCCGCCACGGCCAAAGCCCCCCGGGAGGGTTGCATGCATGGTCCTTGCTATAACGGCTGGAGCCCTCTACGCGGGCCTCGGGGTGCAGGGCTGTGGCTCACATACCCCTCTTCATCAATGTCAAGGGCAAGAGGGTCGCCGTGTTCGGGGGCGGGAGCGTCGGGGAGAGGAGGGCTAGGATGTTCGCGGAGGCCGGCGCGGACGTTGTAGTGGCCGCTGAGGAGTTCAGCGATGGGCTCAGAAGGATGGCCTCTAAGGGATTAGTCAAGCTGGTGGAGCTGAAGCTACCGGAGGACCTAGGCGAGGCTAAGAGGATCATAGAGTGGTCATGGCTTGTAGTGGTAGCGCTTGGCGACCAAGAGGCCGCTAGGCTGGTGGCCGAGGAGGCGCTGAGAGCTGGCAAGCTCGTCAATAATGCCGTCGACGCCGGCATGGGGGACGTGGTGGTGCCCTTCAGGGCGACCGTGTGGGGTGACATGCAGCTGGCCGTGACCAGCCTGGGGAGGAGCGGGATAGCGGCCAGGACCGCGCTCGAGGAGGCTGTTAGGTGCCTCGAGTCCAGGGAGGACCTGAGGAGGCTCTACGAGGCCCTCAAGGCCGTGAAGTCTGAGCTGAAGGCTAGGGTGCCCGACGCGGGGGAGAGGATCAAGCTCTACTTCGAGATAGCGGGGGACGCTAGGTTCAGGGAGCTGGCCGTGGCGGGCAGGCTGAGGGAGGCCCTGGAGAGGGCGCTGGAGATAGCCAGAGCCTCCAGGCGTAACCCTTAAATACGCGGCGGGCCCTCAGGTTAGAGAAGGCTCCGTGACCCCGGGCAATCCCTCTAAGGCCGAGGTGCTCTTCGTCCACTACACGGACCTCGCAGGCTTCCTCAGGCAGATAGAGGTGCCCTACGAGAACGTCAAAGACAAGTACGTGGCCGCCTTCGACGGCAGCAGCGTCGCCGGGATAGCTAGCATAGAGAAGAGCGACATGCTACTAGAGGCCGTCGAGGGGACTCTCAAGCCTGTGCCATGGCACGAGGGCGCCTGGAGGGTCATAGCAAGGATTTACAGGCCCGATGGCAGCAGGAGCCCGCTGGACCCCCGGCTAGCCGCTGAGAGGGCAGCCGAGTACGCCGCCAGCATGGGGTACAGGCCTGTGATGGGGACCGAGGTCGAGTTTTTCCTGTTCTCGAGGGTAGACGTTGAGGCTCTAGCGTATCATAGGGGGCTAGGATACAGGCTCTCGAGCCCCGAGCAGCCGGAATCGTCGCCTGGGATCCACGGCGTGGTCAAGCTGAGCTACCACTATCCGGAGCCCGCCGACAAGCTGGCAGGCTTCAGGCTCAAGCTCGTGAAGACTATGGCTGAGCTGGGCTACAGGGTCAACGCGACTCACCACGAGGTAGCAGTGTCCCAGGTGGAGGCGAGCATAGGAGCTATGGACCCTGCGGGCCTGGGCGACGCATTCATAACGCTTAAGTGGGTAGCCAGAGTGATCGCGTCGCAGATGGGCCTCGTCGCCAACTTCATGCCAAAGCCCGTCTACGGCGACAACGGCTCCGGCATGCACGTCCACGTGAGCCTGTGGGACGAGGAGGGCAACAAGTTCTACTCGCCCGAGACCGGGCTCAGCGACCTAGCCAGGCACTTCATAGCCGGGGTGATGGAGCATGCCAGGAGCCTGGCAGCGCTCACCTCGCCCACCACTAACAGCTACAGGAGGTTGGTCCCGGGCTACGAGGCCCCGGTTTACGTGGCCTGGGGCTTCTACAACAGGAGCGCCTTCATAAGGGTGCCGACTAACAAGGGCAACCCCAGGGCCACCAGGATAGAGGTGAGGAGCCCGGATCCCAGCGCCAACGGCTACCTAGCCTTCGCGGCCATAGTGATGGCGGGCCTCGACGGCGTCAAGAAGAAGCTTGAGCCGCCGGAGCCTTACGAGGGCAACCTCTACAAGCTCGACAAGGCTAAGCTAAGGGAGCTGGGCATAAAGACCCTGCCCAAGAGCCTAGACGAGGCCCTGGACGAGCTGGAGAGCGACAACGAGTACCTTAAGCCGGCGTTCACCAGGGAGATGCTAGAGACCTACATAGAGATTAAGAGGGAGGAGGCGGAGAGGGTGAGGCTCTACCCGCACCCCATAGAGTTCTACTACTACATGCCGCTCTAGCCGCCGGCCCTCCCTACTTTTATAATCCTCAGGGGGCACACCCCCGCCGCCGCCTCGACGCAGGCGGCAAGCTCCCCGGGGACCTCCCCCTCGCCCGGGCCTCCAAGCCTGTACTCCCTCCTGATCACGGCCCTGCCGGCCTTCTCATCGAGCTCGAACACCTCTGGGCAGACGGCAGCGCAGGCCATATCCGGTATGCAGGAGTCCCACGGGGCTATCCTTACAAGCGTCTTGGAGCCCACCGGGGCACCCCTAGACGCTATTAGCTCTAAGCGTTTAAGCTTAGAGGCGTCTACGCTAGGAAGGGGGCTCAGGGCTTGGCGGGGCCCGTGTACGAGGAGGAGTTTCACGGCTTCGTGTTCTCTGAGTTCGGCGACGTGGGGAGGCCTAAGTACCTGATAGTAGGCGTCCCCGACGTCGGCCTGGTAGGGTCGATAGCGGCGTCTCATCTGGTCAAGGCGCTGGGGCTTGAGTACAGGGTTGGCGTGGACAGCTACACAGCGCTGCCCCCCATGCTGGTGATAGACCGGGGCAACGTGCTCCCCCCGATAAGGATCTACGTCAAGGGCGACATAGCAGTGCTCGTCTCGGACATCCCACTGATACCCCCAGTCATACCGCCGTTCAGCGCCGCGGTAGTTGAGTACGCTAGAAGCAGGGGGGTAGAGTATGTGATCAGCGCTACGGGGATAGGCAACCCCCAGAGGGTTGAGGCTGAGAAGCCCGGGGTGTACTGGCTCGCCAGCGACAGGGAGGCCTCCCTCCTGGCGGGCAGCTTGAAGGACGCGAGGATACCACAGCAGGGCATACTAGTCGGGGTCTACGCCATGATACTCAAGGAGGCTGTGAGGAAGAGGGTGCACAACCTCGTGATACTAGTCGACGCGTACATCGACATACCCGACCCAGAGGCCGCGGCCAGGGCAGTCGAGGCGATATCCTCCGTGACGGGGGTGAAGGTTAGCGTTGACGAGCTGCTGAAGCAGGCAGAGATGATAAAGCTGAGGACCAAGGAGCTTATGAGGGAGACTAGATCAGCCCTTGCTAGAATGGGTAAGGGCCTAGAGTACAGGGCCCCAGTGCTCTACACGTAGCCCCCTGCGGGGTGCCACGAGTTTGAGCTACATCTGGGAGTGGGAGAGGCGGATGCTCAACGCTATGAGGCGGCTTATAGAGAGCATGGAGAGGGAAGCCCTCGAGGACCTCAGGCTAGTGGTCAGCGAGTGGGAGGAGGAGGTGGGGAGGCTCCTGGACTCCAGGCTCAGGGCCATAAGCACCGGCGAGCTGGAGCCCCTCTACACTATCTACGACGCCGGCGACGAGTACATAATGGTCGTCGAGCTTCCCGGAGCGGCCGAGGACAGCATAGAGATATACGTTGTAGAGGACAGGGTCAGGGTGGAGGCGGAGGTCAGGAGGGAGGTCGCAGAGGAGGCGCTCTCAACGGGCTTCTACAGGTTCACGGCTAGGAGGTACAGGGGCGAGATACGGCTGCCCGAGCCCGTGGACCCCGGAAGGGTCAAGGTTGAGAGGCGGGGCGGCAGACTCATAGTCAGGATCCCGAAGAAGGAGCTGTGAGCCGATATAAGGCGGCGCAGCGGGGGCCTTCTTAGCCGGCCGCGCCGCCAGCATATAACAATCGATGTGGCCCTCCCATCGCTGGGGGGCGTTGTGGGCGCCCCTATCTACAGCTTTAGGACTGTGATGTGGTGGAGCGAGACAGACGCGGCGGGCATAGCCCATTTCTCCAGCATCTTTAAGCTGTGCGAGTGGGCGGAGGAGAGCTACCTGAAGTCGTTGCTCGGCGAGAGGTTCAGGGATGCGACCAGCATCGACGTCATATTTCCCCGCGTGCACGCCTCCTGCGACTTCGAGAGGCCCATATACGCACACGACGATGTAAGGGTCGACATAGTCTCTGTGAGGGTCGGGGAGACAAGCGTTACGTGGGAGTTCGAGGTATACGATGAGAGCAGGGGCTGGCTGTCCGCTAGGTGTAGGATAGTGACGGTGGCTGTCAGGAGGGGGTCCATGAGCAAGGTTAGGGTTCCTGACGAGCTGAGGAGGCTCCTAGCCGCTGGGGTGGGGTCAGGCTAGAAGGCCTTGACCGGCTGCTCGGCGCCACACGCCTCACACTTTATCACGAAGGCCCTGCCGACTCTCTCAAGCCTAGTATCCACGCTACCGCAGGTCGGGCACTTCACGTACTGCTTGAGGAATATATCCAGGAACTTTGACACGACCTTCCTAGAGACCTTAACGTTGAGCACGAGCTGGCCGCTCTCCTCGTCGTAGTGAGCGGCAGTCGCCAGCTCCTTCTGCAGGAACCTTGCAACCAGCCTCGGGTCCCTCTTAAGTTTCATCGAGATCTCCCTGAAGTTCCTGATGACTGTCTGCTCGCCGATCCTGATGACCTGGGGCTCGGGGATCTGGTACTCGCCTATGCCGCTCTTAGGCGGCACCTTCCTGTACAGCTTCTCGAGGAGGAAGTCATAGTCGTAGAGCAGCTTGACCTCGTCGCCCTCCAAGCCTGGACGCCCCTCCCCGGTGCATAGCCGTAGCCTCTAAGCCTAATTAACTGGGAGGCTAGGTCCTAGCCCATGCCTAGGAGGGCCTTGAGTAGGGGGTTCTCCCTCAGCTCCCTCCCAATAGTCGTGTCCTCCCCGTGGCCCGGTAGGACCTTAGCGTCTGGGGGGAGATCTGACACGAGCCTCCTGAGGCTAGCAGCTATAAGCCCCCTGTCGCCCCCTGGCAGCTCCCAGTTCCCCACCGTGCCCCTGAAGAGGAGGTCGCCTGTGAACACGGCCCTCTCCGCGGGCACATAGTACACCATGTGGTCGGGGCTGTGGCCCGGCGTGTAAAGGGCTTCAACTGTTACGCCGGCCAGCTCGAGCCTAGTGTCCCCCTCAAGGGGCCTCGTGGGCTTGAAGTCTACCGGCTCCATGCTGAGCCCCCACGCTGAGGCCAGCCTCAGGCTCTCCTGATAGACCGTGGGGGCGTGTCTGTGCGCTACAACCTCGTCGGCACCCTCAATGCAGCCTAGGCCCTGAACGTGGTCGAAGTGGCCGTGGGTTATTAACACGGTGATGCCGCCGCAGCCTTCAAGGGCTCTCAGGACCTCGCAGCCGCCCGGGTCTACCACGAGGCAGCTTCTAGGAGCCCTCAACACGTAGGTGTTTGCATCGAGAGGCCCAGCTACGACCCTCTCTAGCCGCACCCTCCAGCCCCACAGCTGTTTGATACCCGCATCCAGCGGCCACTATTTATACTCTTCTAGGAGATTAGTTTAGGGGTGTCCCGGGGTCGTGGATAGGACCCTCATAGCCTCGCTCGGCTCCTCCGAACTATACGTGCTGAGGAGGCTCGCTAGGAGATCGGACTCGGTGTCGCGCCTAGTGATGGTATCGCTGGGGGGCGGGGGAGAGCAGGCTAGGAGGGCTAGAGACGCCTTCTCGAACGTGGAGTTCGTCTGCTCCAAGACAGGGATAGAGTGCAGGCTGGTGGAGGTCCCGCCCTCGGAGGACCTCGTCTACAGGCTTAGCAGGCTCCTCGAGGAAGAGGCCAGGGACAGCGGCGACGTCAGGCTCTTCCTCACCGAGGGACCAGCCATCCTCATAGTATCCCTCCTAATCGCAGGGCTCCTCATGAGCCCGGAGCTGCAGAGGAAGATTGCGATAGAGGTGTGGGGGGAGGACTCCGGCATGCAGCTTGTCGTTAGCCTCAGCCTCGTCTCTAGGATAGTGAGGCTGGACGAAGCCGAGAGGGGCATACTGAGGCTCCTCTCCGAGAGGCCCGGAGGGCTCAGGGCCTCGGAGCTAGTGAGCCTTCTAGGTGTAGCCAGGAGCACGCTATACAAGAAGCTTAGAGGCCTCGTCGAGTCGGGCCTCGTGGCCGAGGAGGGCGGGGTGTATAGGGTGAGGGACCCGGCTTTGAGGCCCAGAGCCTAGCCTCCCCTGGCCACGGGGTCTAGGCCTGCAAGCCACGACCCCGGCTCGAACACCTCCCCGCCCCCAGGCGCCGCCAGCTCCCTATCCAGCGACTCGCAAGCCTCCCTGAACGGGCAGACGCCGCACTTGCCGGGCGACCTGTTAGGGTAGGGCACAACGCCCTCCCTCACCAGCCTCATCTCGCCGGCGGCCCTCAGCACAATGTCGACCAGGTCCTCGCTGAGCCTTAGCCTCCTCGACCCGCCTCTCGCATAGGAGACCTCGATCTCGGCTCCCCGGGCCCCCCGGGCCTTGCTCCTGAGCAGCATGAAGGCGTAAGCGGCAGCCTGGGCTGCATCGGAGAGCCACGCGCCCGACCTGGGGGCCCTGCTGGTCTTCCTCTCGGTGACTATGAGAGTCCCGTCCTCAACCCTCCACGCGTCGGGGCGGCCGACGAAGAGGAAGCCGCCAACCTCAACTTCAACCTTCTCCTCAACCCTACGCCCCCTGAGGTAGTCCAGGATTCCCAGGGCCAGGTGGAATAGCCTCCCCAGGGCTAGTCTGAAGACCTCGGCCAGACCCCTCCTCCTGCCCAGGTGGACCTCGAAGAAGTAGAGCCTAGGGCAGTAGATGTATGTTCTGAGGCTGCTGGGCTTGACAGGGAACCTGTCCCCTGCCACTAAGGCCCCCGCCGTAAACATTATGAGAGGTATTATCGCTTAAAGGCTGGACCCTCAGCCCTTTTCAGCCCTATGACCAGCTTCTCGCCGTCAACCTCCCACTCCCTCGCTACGTCAGCGTCGCTCGGCGGCTCCTCGCCGACCCTGACCTCCACGGCCCTGACCTCCCTGGCCACGTAGTCGATCATAGCCTTCACGCTCTCCTCAACCTCCGGGTCCCCCCTCAGCCACACCACGACGTAGTCCTCAACGTGGTAGCCCGCCTCCTTCCTCATGGCCTGCACCCTCCTGACCACCTCTCTGGCTATGCCCTCAAGCAGCTCCTCCCTGCCTATCCTCTTGTCAACCGCCACCAGCCCGCCCTCGAACTCCTCCACGGAGAGCCACTCGGGGGGCTCCATGCTTATCCTGACGTCGTCTCTAGTCAGCTCGACCTCGACGCCCTTGTAGACGGTCTTGTACACGCCCCTCTCCACTATGGCCCTGGCTATCTCGCCGGGCCTCTCCTTGAGCAGCTCTAGGACCACGGGCAAGTCCCTCTTATACCTTGGGCCCAGCGCGCTGTAGTCGGGCTCGACCCTGTACTCGAGCGCGCCTCCTAGCAGCTCGGGGCCCCCGACCTCCACCTCCTTGGCGTTAACAGCCCTCGCTATGAGGTCCTTGAGCCTCTCGGCGGCCTCGACGTAGTCGCTCCTCCTCAGGGCTAGGATCACCTTCCTGACGGGGCGGCGTAGCTTGAGCCCAGCCTTCTGCCTCGCAGCCAAGGCAGCCTCCACAATGCTCCTCACGGCCTCCATGTCCCTCTCGAGCCTCTCATCCCTCCACTTCTCGTCGGGCTCTGGCATCTCCGCCAGGTGCACGCTCTCAGGGGCCTCCTTCTCGGCCTTCCTGAAGAGCTTCTGCCAGAAGTACTCGGCAGTGAAGGGTATGAAGGGGGCCGCGAGCAGGGTCCACGTCTTCAGGGCGGTATAGAGGGTTGCGTAGACCGCCCTCTTGGACGGCGTATCCTCCTCCACCCACACCCTCCTCCTCACTAGCCTCACGTACCAGCGGCTCACGTCCTCGACTATGAAGTCCCTGAGGGCCCTCGCGGCCTCGTGCGGCCTCAGATCCTCCATGGCCCTCCGGTAGCCCTCTACTAGGGCCTGCAGCCTGGACAGCAGCCAGCGGTCCTCGACCTCCATGTGCTCCCTCACGTCCTCAAGTCTCGTTTCCTCGGGGTCGAAGCGGTCGAGGCTCATGTAGAGGCTCGCGAAGGCGAAGACGTTCCACATCACAGTGAAGTCCCTCTTCATCAGGTCGAGGCCCTTCCAGCTGAAGCGCAGGTCCTCCCAGACGGTGTTCTGGAGAAGCCAGAGCCTCACAACGTCCCTCGGCACCTTAGATATGAGCTCCTCGAACTCGACGTAGTTGCCCAGGCTCTTATGCATCTCCCTGCCCTGCTCGTCGAGCATGAACCCGTGGACCAGCACCCTCCTATAGGGGGCCTCGCCGAAGCCTATCACGCCGCTCCTGAGCAGGCTGAAGAACCAGCCCCTTATCTGGTCGTGCCCCTCAACTATGAAGTCGACCGGCTTGAGCCTCTCCCACAGCTCCCTATTCATCGGGTACCCGAGGCTGGCATAGAATGCCACGCCGCTGTCGAACCAAACGTCCAGGACGTCGGGGACCCTCTCCATGACGCCGCCGCACTTAGGGCACCTGAGCCTGACCTCGTCTATCCAGGGCCTGTGCAGGTTTTCAGGCCTCCTGCCCCCCATCTCCTCCAGCTCCTTAACGCTCCCTACGACGTGCTTGTAGCCGCAGGACCTGCAGACCCAGACCGGCAGCGGTATGCCCCAGAACCTCTGCCTGCTTATAACCCAGTCCCTCAGCTCCCTGAGCATGTTCATGAAGCGCTCCTTAGCCCACCCGGGCCTCCACTCGATCTTATCCGCCTCCCTGACAAGCTCGTCCTTGAGCTTAGTGACTGCTATGAACCACTGCCTGGTGGCCCTCAGTAGCAGTGGCGTCTTGCAGCGCCAGCACACCGGGTACCTGTGGACTATCACGCCCTTATGGAAGACGGCGCCCCTCTCCTCCAGATCCCTCACTATCGCCTCGTTAGCCTCCCTCCTGAAGTACATGCCCCTATACTTGCCCGCACCCTCAGTCATGAACCCCCTGTCGTCGACGAGCGATACTAGAGGCGCCCCGAGCTTCTCAGCTACCTCCGCGTCAACCGTGCCATGGCCGGGGGCAGCGTGCACCAGGCCCGTGCCCTCGTAGGGGGTTACAGCCTCCGGCGCCATGACGACCCTGTGGAACCTGGACAGCTCCCTCTGCGCCGGGACAAGGTCCTCCAGGGGGTGGGTGTACTCGAGGCCCTCCAGCTCCCTCCCCTCAAGCTCCTCCAGGACCTCATAGTCCGTTACGCCTGCCTCCCTCATGACGTGCTCCAGCCTAGCCTTAGCCAGTATCAGGACGTCGCCGCCCACCCTGACCCTCACATACTTCATCTCCGGGTGAGCCATGACGAACGCGTTAGCGGGCAGGGTCCAGGGCGTCGTAGTCCAGACGAGCAGGTACTCGCGCTCCCTGCCCTTGACAGGGAACTTCACATAGATCGAGGGGTCGCTTAGCTCCCTGTACTCGGAGACCTCGTAGTCTGCCAGGGTCGTCTCGCAGCGGGGGCACCAGTGTAGGACTCTCAAGCCCTCGTAGAGGAGCCCCCTCTCCCAGGCCCTCTTGACCAGCCACCACCCAGACTCTATGTACTCGTCTGTGTAGGTGATGTAGGGGTTGTCCCAGTCCATGAAGACCCCTATCTCCCTGAACTGCCTAGTCATGGCCTCCATGTTCTCGTCGACGAACCGCTTACACTCCATTATGAACCTGTCTATCCCTATCCTCTCCTGTATCTCCTTCTTCACCTTGACCCCCAGCTTCTGCTCTATCTTAACCTCTATAGGCAGGCCGTGAGTGTCGTACCCAGGCCTGTCCCACACGTTGAAGCCGCTCATCCTATAGTACCTTAGCAGTACGTCCTTCACGACCTTGTTCCACGCAGTCCCCGGGTGTATAGACTTGGCGGATGCGTAGGGAGGCCCGTCGAGGAAGTACATCTTCCTTTGGCTCCTGGACGACTTCTCCTTCACCTTCCTGTAGACGTCGTTATCCTCCCAGAACCTCTTAACCCACTCTTCAAGTGCGAACTGATCGTACCTCTCCGTGCTCAGATCGCCGGGGACCCTGGCCAAGCCCCCCAGCCCCCCGCCTGAACTACCCGTTAGCCTGTCTCCACGATAACTCTTAGCTCGGTGCTACGAAGACGTGTCTATCCAGTCAACTTTAACCTCGCCCGCCGAGTCACCTAGCACGCTCTTCACGATATCCCTTATCCTCTCCTCGAGGCCTGGCTCGGGCTTGAGCACCTCCACGAACCTAAACTCCGGGAGCACCCTTGAGGGGTGGTCTACTACCTCTGCGCCCAGCTCCCTCTTAAGGGCCTCTATGACCCTTCTATGCGCTTCATCGCTATAGGTGTTATAGTAGACCCTGTAGAGCTTCTTGGCGACGCCCAAGGCGGGGCCCTTTAATCCTCGGGGCCCAGAGGGTTTAATCAGGTTTAGCGCTGTGAGCCTAGGGCCCAGCATGGCCCCTTTAAAGCGCTAAATGTCAATGATTTAAGGTTTACTAGCCGCGTATCTGTGGAAATAGGGTGGGCTTTGATGAAGCTAAGCGCTATAGTCAAGGTCGACTCGAAGGGCAGGATAACGATACCCCAGGCGATTAGGAACGCCCTGGGGATAGAGAAGGGGATGGTGCTCATGGTTATAGGCGACACGGAGAAAAGCGAGATATACATAACGCCGCTCGCCAAGTCCGAGGGCGAGAAGATACACTACCTGGAGATAACGCTTAAGGACAGGCCCGGGGCGCTGGCGCAGGTTACGCAGGCCCTAGCTAGCCATGGGGTGGACATAGTGGCTAACAGGTGCGTCTCGGTGGTGAGGGGGGAGGAGGGCGTGTGCTTCATAGTCGCGGACTTCTCCAAGGCGGACGTGGACGCGGAGACTATGAGGAAGGAGCTTGAAGGCCTAGACGTGGTGTTGCAGGTCAAGCTTAAGAGGTTCGAGGCAGCCGTAGAGGAGGTTTAGCCTCCTCCGAGCCCGGCCCTTTTAGAGCCGGTGCAGCCCTCGTGGCATGGAGGCTCAGGGTTGGGGGCCGCGTCACGCTCCTCCTCTACCCGGGCCTGACCGGTATGCCTGACAGCGTTGTAGCGCTCATCAGAGACGAGTCGTGCAGTGTGATAGTGGACTCCGGCAGCGGCTCCCCCTGGAGCAACTCGGCCCTGACCCTGGCCCTGGCGGCTGAGGGCGTCAGGAGGGGCGACGTCAACTATACCGTTATAACCCACGCGCACCTGCCCAACGCGGGGGGCGCTAGCTTCCTACACTCGGCCCTGGCGACTATTATAGCCGCGATGGAGCCCGACGCCTCCTGGATAGAGAGGGGGGACCCGGAGAAGACGGCTGCGAGAGAGTTCAAGATGAAGTTCACCCCGGCCCCGGTGGGGCTCAGGCTGAGGGAGGGGAAGCTCCCCGGCTGCGACTCCATCAGGATCCTCCATACGCCCGGACACACTCCGGGTAGCGTCTCGGTGGCCTACATGGACCCCGCTAAGGGCCTGATACTCTTCGTGGGCGACGCTATGGGCAGGCTGAGCAGGCGCTGGGGGAGCTCGGAGAGCGACTGGCTGAGGAGCGTGGAGAGGATCTCTAGCATGGACCCCAGGGTGCTTTGCACGTCCGTCCAGTGCATGGAGGGCGAGGCTGCTAGGAGGTTCATAGAGGAGGTCGAGTCCAGGGGGCCCGAGTGGGTGGACGGCGGGGACAGGAGTTAATTAGCGGGGCGCGCTAATAGGGTCCCGGGTGGCGCCTCATTGGCAGAGCCTTCTAGCGACTTCGAGGAGTACAGTGAGTACACGGTGGGCGATGTAATGTCCACACCGCTCTTCAAGGCCCTCCCCACCATGACAGTAAAGGAGGCCGCCAGGGAGATGATAAGGAGGAGGATCGGGAGCGTCGTAGTCGTGAATGAGAACGGGAGCCTCCTAGGCATAGTGACGAGGACTGACATACTCAGGGCGGTCGTGGTGGAGGGGGGCGACCCGGAGAAGCTGACGCTGGGCGACGTGATGACCAGGAACCCATACTACGTCCTGACCAGCGACCCCCTGGCCAGGGCTGCCGAGCTAATGGGAACCCACGGCATAGGCCATCTGCCCGTGCTAGACCCCGAGACCCTGAAGCCCGTGGGCATGATTTCGCTGAGGGACATAGTAAGGCACGCCCCGGAGTATATAAGGCTGATAGAGAGCCTGAAGATGGAGATAGATAGGAGGGAGATGCTGTCGCAGGGCGAGGAGTAGTGGGCGTGGTAGGCTCCGGCAAGGACCCCTACACCAGGGTAGTCGCAACGCTCGTCGAGGGCTTGAGCGACGTCCTGGGGGCACCGGAGGTCCAGGTGTTCAGGCTCCTGCAGCCCCCTCCAAGGAGGGAGTATGGGGACCTCAGCTTCCCGGTGATGAGGTTCGCCTCAAGGAGCGGCGTCGACCCCGAGACGGCCGTCGAGTCCGTCCGGGGCATGCTATGGGAGAGGAACCTGCTCAGATTCGTGGATATGAGGCTGGAGTCCGGCTTCCTCAACGTTAAGTTCAAGGGCGAGGACGTGGCAGACGAGGTGTTCAGGCTTCTAGCCTCGGGCTGGAAGCCGTCTCCCGCGAGGGCGAGCAAACCTAGGACCTTCGTGGTCGAGCATACAAGCGCTAACCCTGTGCACCCCCTCCACCTGGGCCACGCTAGGAACGCCAGCCTGGGGGACAGCCTTGCGAGGCTCCTTAGGGCTAGGGGCCACATGGTGAACGTCAGGTTCTACATAAACGACATGGGGAGGCAGGTCGCAGTCGCGGCCCTGGGCTTTAAGCTGGCAGGCGTCGAGCCCAGGAAGCTCGCGGAGGATATGGGCGTCAAGCCTGACGCGGCCGTGGGCTGGGTCTACGCGGTGACCCATAACGCCCTGGAGGCAGTCAAGGCTAGGGCATCCGGTGACGCGAGGGAGCTTGACGAGGCTATGGCGGCCCTGGCCAGGCTGAAGGAGAGGGGGCCCCGCGCAGTATTCGAGTCCATACTCTCGGGCGTGTCGAAGCTGGGCGACCCCGAGGAGGAGGTCAACAAGATAATGAGGAGGTACGAGGAGGGCCTCGAGCCGGAGAAGAGCCTCGTGAGGGGCATCGCCGAGGCAGTCCTGGAGGGCTTCAGGGAGACCCTCACAGCCTTCGGCGTAGAGTTCGATGACTGGGACTGGGAGAGCGACCTTGCCTGGAGCGGGGAGGTCTCGAGGATACTAGAGGAGGCCAGGAGGAGCCCCTACTTCACTGTCTACAAGGAGGCGCCTGCACTGGACATACCGAGGGTTGCTAGGGAGCTAGTGGAGCCCGACCCCGAGGCCAGGGAGAGGATACGCCTCCCAAGGGGGTTCGAGGTGCCCCCCCTCATACTAGTGAGGAGTGACGGGACGACACTCTATACTACCAGGGACATAGCCTACAGCGTCTACAAGTTCAGGGTTACCGGCGCCGACAGGGTTATAAACGTGATAGGGGCGGACCAGAGGCTTGCCCAGCTCCAGCTGAGGCTAGCACTCCTAGCCCTAGGCTACAGGAGGGAGGCGCTGAACATGGAGCACTACGACTACGAGATAGTTAGGCTCCCGGGGAGGAGGATGAGCGGGAGGAGGGGCGAGTTCGTCTCCCTGGACGAGGTCCTAGCGGAGGCCGAGGAGAGGAGCCTCCGCGAGGTCAAGGCCAGGAACCCCGGGGCCCCCGAGGAGTGGGCTAGGAGCGTCGCCTCCAAGATAGCCGTCGGCGCAGTCAGGTTCGCCCTGGTCCAGCCCGGTAGGCTCAAGCCGATAACCCTGGATGTGGAGAAGATGCTGGACTTCAGGGAGAACAGCGGGCCCTACCTCCAGTACACCTACGCGAGGGCTAACAGCATACTCGAGAAGCACGGGGAGATCGACTACTTGAAGGCCTCGCCTCAGGCCCTCGACGAGGGCATGAGGAGGGACCTGCTCGTAGACGCCCTGAGGTTCCCGGTCATAGCCGCGAAGGCCGCGGACGACCTGGCCCCCGAGGACCTAGCAGCTTATCTCCTAAAGCTGGCGGACGAGTTCAACAAGTGGTACGAGAGGGACACTGTTATACACGAGCCCGACGAGGCCGCGAGGCACGCTAAGGCCGCCCTTGTCAAGCTTGTCAGGGACTCCCTGGGAGAGGGCATGAGGCTCTTAGGCGTGGAGCCCCTCCCGAGGATGTAGCCTAGGTACCCCCGCCCTCGAGCCTCGCGACCATCTTGCGGGCCCTCTCAGCCGCATCGAGAGCCATCGCCTCGACGTCGCCTCGCGCCAGGCCGCAGGCCTTGCCATAACCGATGGAGTCCATCCAAGACGCCACGTCGCCCGCCAGCAGCTTGCCCCTCCGGAGCGACCAGCCAGCTGGGAGCATGTAGGCCTCCCTCTTAGAGGGCTCCAAGAACGATATTAGCAGCTTAGCATAGGCCTTCCCCGCAAGCTCTCTCGCCAGCCTAGCGTGGTGGGACTTCTCAAGGCCCACCGGCACCAGGGGGCTTGACTTCCTGAAAACTTTAACCTCCTTGCCCCTAGAATAGGGCTCGTACTTTGACCACGAGAGGGCTATGAGGGGCGATACTAGGTCGCTGACGTCCTGCGTCCTCTCGCTCAGGTTGTAGATTATGGAGCCTACCTTCTCGTCGTCGTAGAGTATTATCGACGATATGTGGCGCCTCGCGGCTATCCCGTAGGCCATCGCCGCCATTGCGAGACAGGCCTCCCTGTACCAGCCCCTAGAGCCCACCTTCTCGTCCAGGCCGGCTACGTAGCCCAGCAGGTCCTCAGCCCCTCCCTCCGCCATCCTATAGACTATCACGTAGAACTCGTCGTCTACGAGGCCGCTTAGGACCTTCTCGAAGTCCCTGAGGGAGCTACCCTCCCTCATCAGCTGGTCGAGCGCGGCAATGTACCTGATGAAGGGGTATCTCTCGAGAAGCCTAGCCGCCTCACTATCCCCCTCCTCAGAGTCCTTCAGAGCCTCAAGCCCCGCTATCGATAGGAGTGCCAGTAGCCTCGATGCCATCACAGAGTAGGTCATGGATACGTCGTGGAGGTAGACGTCGCTGTACATGTATATCCTGGCTAGCAGCATGTTCTCCACTATCCTGACCCCCTTCTCCAAGA
>JALUAM010000032.1 GCA_027051095.1 Acidilobaceae archaeon
TTCTCGCGGCGGGCGTAAGGCCGGTTATAGGCGTGTCTATAAGGCCCCCCGAGCCCGAGGGTCCCATGGTGCTTCTAGGCTATGATAGCGTCAACTATAAGGCGGGTGAGGCCGAGTACACGGTCCTCGCCATCTCCTCGGGGGAGCTAAGGGGGAAGCCCACCATAAACGTTTATCTGTTTGAAGGCGAGGGGAGCGTCTCGTCTATGGCCCTCGCGGCAGTCGCGGGCTCCATAGGCTATAGGGGGAGCTGGGACCCCTTGCTAGCATTGTCGGGCTCCTACCTGGGTAGATACGTGAGCAGGGAAGGCAAGCTACACGGTGTGGACAGGCTCGTGGCCGAGGAGCTTACGAAGGTCGACGATTATTCGTTGGAACCTTATACGGGGCTTAAAGCCTACAAGCCTCATGTAGGCGACGTGTGCAAGTCCCTCGCGAGAACAGTTAACCCCTACTATCCCGCGTTGACGGGCGATGAGGATTACTGTAGAGAGGCTCTTAGAGCCCAGAGGGTGGGGCATCTCGTAGAGTCGAGTCTAGTGGGGATAGCCGCGCGGGAAGACGATATAGCTAAGATAGTTGAGGCTGTCTTTGAAATCGTGAGAGAGAGGGGCACATGGAATAGATTCGATGAGTCAGTAATAGACGAATATATAGGTGGCTTTCTTCTGTCGAGGCAGCCTCTCAGCCCCATACAGGACTTGAGGATGGCCGGCGACGTCATTGTCTACTCTGCAGAGGTAGGTGGCATGGAAGCTCTTGCAGCTATAGTAGCGGATCTTGAGGGTGAGTACCAGCTAGCTGAGAAGAGCCTGGAGGATTACGCCCTAAGGCTGCCAGAGGCGGTGTCAGGGGCCAGGCCTAGAAGGCTCAAGCTTCAAACAAGGTTTAGGGTCTACCTAGTTGACGGGGATAGAAGGGACTCGCCCTACCTTTTATGGAGAGCGTTATCGCTGCTAGGCCACGTAGAGAAGGATTCCGTGCTCGTAGTGAAGGCCGGCGACGACATGATAGTATCGCCTCTGCAGGTTGAAGCCGCGGCAGGCTACGGCGCGCTCAAGCGATTAGTGGAGACGAGGATCCTGGAGGGGGAGGGGCTGAAGTATTGGATGAGAGCCTCTGTAGAGGCGAGCTGACACTAGAAGGCCCTCCTTCCATAGCGGAGGCCCTTGAAGTCGATAACAAGTTTGCCCCTCCATGGCTCTCGGTATCGTGCAGACACGAAGGAAGCGTGATAGTATGTAACGTCGAGGTTAAGGAGTGCAGGGAGCCGCGGAGAATATTATCGCTAAGAAATACACTAATAGATATATTACTTTGCTATAGGGCTGCGCTGGAATCTCTTAGAGCCGCGGAGCGTAGATAAGCCTTGGAGGGCCTCGGAGGAGGCTGTGGGTGTAAAAAGTGGTCAGAGGAGGTGTTAGGGACACCTGGAAGCTGAAGAAATGGTATAACGTAGTGGCGCCTCCAGTGTTCGGGGAGGCCTTCTTGGGGACGACGCCAGCCGACGACCCGGATAAGCTTATAGGCAGGGTTATGGAGGTTACATTGTTCGACATAACGGGCGATTACAGCTACATACACGTGAAGCTCTACTTCCAGATTATAAGGGTGGAGGGGGACACCGCTTACACGCGGTTTAAGGGCCACGAGCTAATGAGGGATTACATAAGAAGCCTTACGAGGAGGAAGAGTAGCAAGATAACAGGTATTTTCGATGTTTGGACTAAAGACGGTTACGGGCTGAGAGTTACCGCGATGGCTTTCACAAGGTATAGGTGCAAGACCAGCCAGAAGAAGGCGATAAGGAAGGTTATGCAGGAGATTATAACTACTAAGGCCAGCGAGAGCACCTTTGACGAGTTCATACAGCTCATGGTATTCGGCGACCAGGAGGGCAGCCTAGCCCACCTCATAGACGAGAAGGCTAGGAAGATATACCCGCTTAGGAAAGTCGAGATAGCCAAGAGTAAGCTACTGTGGATCCCGGGCCCCAACGGTCCGGAAAAGGCTGTAGTCGTATCGCCGCTGCAGCTGAAGAAGTCCTAGGGGCGGGGAAGTATCTTTTGAGGAGAGCCCCCTGCCTGCTCGTCAAGTGTGCCCTTGGGTTTGAGAATGTAGTGGCTGCGAGGATTAAGGAGTCTGCGCCTTGGCTCGAACCTCAGCCCTCCCCTAGGGGGTTCAAAGGGCTAGTCCTGGTTTACGGGTGCCGTGACAAGGAGGCGGATGCCAGGCTTATAGAGGACTCTGTGCCGGAGGCTGACAAGGTTGTCAGGATTGAAGGCTATGCTAGGGCCGAGTTAGATGACATGGCTAGAGTGGCCGCGGAGCTCGCCAGGTCTAGGATCGAGCCTGGAGAGTGCTTCGCCGTTAGGACTACTCGGAGGGGTAGCCACGGCTTCACCAGTATAGACGTTAACGTCGTTGTAGGCGATGCTGTGAGAAGAGCCACCGGCGCCTGCGTTAACCTCAGCTTCCCGGATAAGGTTGTAGCAGTGGAGATAGTCGGGAAGGAGGCATTCATATCTATATATCCGGGAAGGCTCGAGTGGAAGAAGATGAAGCCCGGCAAGAACCCGTTGACAAAGCTCTTCAAGAGGATAAGCGTTGTTCAGATGCCATACCTGGGGCCTCTCGACGCTTGCAGAAACATGGGGGTGAGGATCGGGAGGGAGGTCCAGAACTTCGAGGTGAGGGAGCTAATTGTCGCTCCGAGTGGCCAGGTCGACGCCAGGCAGCTGGCAGAGTTCATAATGGGCGTCGTGGAGGGCATAGAGAGCAGGTTCCAGGTCCAGTCTAAGAGCTACGCTAGGAGGCCTTGGAAGGTGCCTGTTTACGTGCAGGACATACATCAACTCGTGAGGGAAAGAAGGGGCGAGCCAATCATTGTCATGGAGCCTGAGGGCGAGTATATAACCAGGGTGGCTGAGGACCTCTGGAGGCTCATACGCTCCTCTAAGAGGGTTAACGTGCTCGTGGGCGCTAGGGAGGGGATACCCCTGGGTATATATAGGCATGCAGACCTTGTGGTCGATATAGCTCCCGGCATAACGTTGTCGACGGATTACGCTGCTGCCAGCGCTCTAGTAGCGATATCGACTGTTGTACACGACAAGCTGGGTGAGCTGGAGTGACTAGGGGCTACTCAGTCGCAATACTATACCCCTCGCCTAGGAATGTGGCCTACAGCAGCCTGGCATTTCACCTGATCAGGGGGTACCTGGAGGAGAGGGGCGTCGGCGTAAAGCCAGTCTTCCTGGAAGACGGCGGATTGGTGGTCCACGGCAAGGGGGGCCTGGACGGTGTAAGGGCTATACTGGTTAGCCTCCCCTTCGAGCTAATGTACCCGGACCTAGTCAAAGCCCTGGACCTTCTGGGCATAGAGCCCTTCCGGAGGCACCGTAGGTCCTCGGACCCAATTATAATAGCAGGTGGCCCTGCTGTAACAGCTAACCCCCTCCCCTTGCTCGACATAGTAGATGCGGTCCTTGTCGGCGAGGCTGAGCCTGTGCTTGATGGTATCATAGACGCTCTCGCTGAGCCCTCTAGGGAGGAGAGGCTCAAGGCGCTGGCCAGCCTACCGGGCCTCCTAGTGGACGGCTACTCGGAGACCCCCGTTAGGAGGGTGTACGTGGAGGACCTGGACTCCGCGTGGTACCCTATAGACCAGAGGCCGCTAGACGATGTAGAGCCAATATGGGGCAGGGCTTTCATACTAGAGACGTCAAGAGGCTGCGGCAGGTCGTGTAGGTTCTGCATGGAGGGGGCTATTTTCAGGCCGAAGAGGGATAGGGGGCTTTCGAGGCTCAGGGAGCTTCTCTGGGAGGGCGTCAAGGCTAATAGGGTTGGCCGCGTGATATTCTATAGTCTATCGTTTTTCGATAGTAGGGCTTCGGATCACATACTAAGAGAGGCTGTAGAGAGCGGTCTCCAGGTCAGCGTCCCCAGCCTAAGAGCGGAGAGTCTGACGCCGGAGAGAGCGTCTCTGATAGCAGCAGGCGGCCAGAAGACTGTTACGATAGCGCCGGAGACTGGCAGCTGCGTGATAGCCAAGGCGATACTGAAGCCTATAGGCAAGAGCGTCACCCTCTGGGCCGTGGAGAACGCCGTCGAGAGCGGGGTTAAAGGTGTAAAGCTGTACCTTATGACGGGGTTCCCCGGGGAGACGTGGGACGACGTTGAGGCTACTATAGCGATGGTTGTAGAGGCTGCCGAGACTGCGAGGAAGAGGGGTGCTAGACTTAAGGTTAGCATAAACCCGTTCATGCCGAAACCCGTCACGGGAATGCAGTGGGCAGGCATGGAGGATACTAAGACGCTTAGGAAGAAGATAGAAGCTATATCTAGGCCCTTGAAAAAAGCCGGCGTTCAAGTATCGGGCTACGACGTTAAGTGGGCTAGAGCGGAGGTCCTCCTAGCGCGGGGAGGCAGGGAGCTGTCGAGGGTGATAGTGTCGTGGGCGAGACGTGGCGGGGGGCTTGGAAGCTTGAGAGCCGCTCTAAGGGACGAGGGCGTAGACGAGTCTAAGTACATCTCGGAGTGGCCGGAGGACCTAGACCCCCCCTGGCACGATGTAGTCGAGCACCCCTACGCTGAGCTCTGGAGGCTGAGGAGAGACTGGAGAATCTATAAGGCCGTGGTAGAGACACGCGGGAAGGCGTCGAGGCTTAGGATAAAGGGCTGCGATTACTAAGGCTTGGCCATCCTCCTCCTAGCCCTCTTGAGGGTCCCGGAGACAGCTAGGGGCGCTATCATCACCCGGCGCCCATCCACCCTTCTCAGAGCAGCCATGGCTGCTAGGGCGTGAATCTTATAGTCCCTTCTGACCCTGACGACGCCTCTCATGGTCTCGGGGTTGAAATCTATAAGCGAGAGCCCGGACGCGGCTAGTGCGGCCTCGCCGAAGAGCCTAGAGAAGGCCTCCTTCAGTGCAGACTCGAGCCTGCCAGCGTCGAGGGGGCCCTCTGAGAATGCCTCGAACACTATGTAACGCCTCTTAGGCCTTGCAGCCGCCTTCCTGGCTTCCCTAGCCAGCTCCCTCTCAAGTCTAGCAGCTTCGGCGAGCCTCGCTAGGGCCCTCTCCAGCCTGGCCGACGCCTTCTTCGCGGCAAGGTAGCCTGCAATGCCGCCTGCTAGTAGTGATAAAGTCGCCGAGGCGGCGAGCGCTAGGACCTCGGCCTCCAATGCTAGACTCCTCCGGGCGCAGGGTCAGATCGTCGTGAGTCTGTCACGGCTCCCCGCTCCAACTGGGACGGCTTCATCATCCCCGTGTACCCTATGACCGCTGGAACTTATTATCCACGCGAGGCGGCTGCGACTATCCTTATCACGTCGCCGTCCCTGAGCACGTATGACTCGCCGAGCCTCTGCCTAGTCCTGGCGTCTATCGCGTATAGGAACGTCTTGCCCAGGTCGCTGTGTATCCTATATGCAAGGTCTCTTGCAGTGCTACCTCTGGCCATTAACAGGGCGTCTGGTAGCACCCTGCCGTTCCTGTCGGAGTACCTGTTTATATCTTCCACGGGGTACACTACTATCATGCCGAGGGCGTCGAATACCGCTGTGTTAAGTGCTTGCTGCACGCCGGTGCCACCCCACTTCCTCATTATCTCCTCCCTGATCTTCTCCAGTATCCTCCTAGCCTTGGAGTCCAGCTTGGAAGTATCGGCCTCGGTGAAGTCGGGGTCGCCGGGCAGGTATTTAATGGCGCCCGACTTGGCCGCCCTCCTGAGAAATAGCTCGGCTAGGGCGCTGGCGGGGATCACCTTATATTCTCTCAGCTCCCTCTCTAGCCTCTTGACATTCTCCTCTGCCCCGGGCAGGTCAACCTTGTTGGCGACAATGACTATAGGCTTG
This sequence comes from Acidilobaceae archaeon, assembly GCA_027051095.1. Classification (GTDB taxonomy): domain Archaea; phylum Thermoproteota; class Thermoprotei_A; order Sulfolobales; family Acidilobaceae; genus Aeropyrum. Next base: position 5,857 of record JALUAM010000032.1, read on the forward strand.
GCTCTCTTCCTGACCTCGGAGACGAATGTCTTCAGGTCTTCATCGCTCCAGGTGGACAGCCTCTTCTCTGCGAGGCCCGTGGCCTCTAGAGCCTCAGCTACGTGGCTTCTACGTATCTCGAAGCCCGAGAGCCTCTGTGCAAGCGCTCCCACGAGGTCTATAGTGCCCCCAGTGTCGACCCTCCTGGCGAACCTCTCCCAATCCCTCTTAATGTTCTGGAACATCCACTCATCTATCTCCCTTATCATAGCCTTAGCCTCCTCCACAGGGTCATATGCGCCGGGTCCTACAGGCACGCCCTCAGCGTCGGTGGAACCGCTTGCGTCTACAACTAGCAGGAGGACGTCGGCTCTTCTCAGCGAGTCTAGGAACCTGTTGCCCAGCCCTCTTCCGGCGTGAGCTCCGGGCACGAGGCCGGCGACATCCATCATCTTGACCGGTATGAACCTCCACCCCTCAACGCACATACTGTTAACAGGGTCGCAACGGGGAAGGCCCAGCTCTACGTGGGCGCACCTCTTCCTGACGTATGCAACGCCCACGTTAGGATCTATGGTCACGAAGGGCCTGTTCTCGATCTTAACGGGCACTTCCGTCGCCGCGGCGAAGAAAGTAGACTTGCCCACGTTGGTCTTGCCTACAACGCCTACCAGGATATTGCCGGCTTCCACGGGACCGTGCACCCATAGAGTTGGGTTGAGGCAGCAGGGGGATTATCTTGGCGCCGTCTAATAGAGGCGAGGCGGCTATGCTTCTCCGTGAAAGGTTCTAGAAGCGCTCCCTGGAGCTTAGCTTTATAGGCCCGGGAAGTCAACTAGGCCTCCAGGCGCGTGGAAGGCTGGGTGTAGCATTGTGTCGAAGTCAATGTACCATTATATAGCCGAGGCGTGGAAGAGGCCTTACGACGGCGAGCACGGAGAGCTAATGAAGCAGAGGCTCATGGAGTGGAGGAGGCAGCCTGCAATAGTAAGGATAGAAAAGCCTACTAGGCTGGACAGGGCTAGGGCTCTAGGCTACAAGGCGAAGCAGGGCATAATAGTCGTCAGGGTCAGGGTCAGGAAGGGCGGTAGGAGGAAGCCTAGGCCGAACAAGGGTAGGAGGCCCAAGAGGATGGGAGTATACGGCTTCGCCCCCGCCAAGAGCCTAAGGCTCATAGCGGAAGAGAGGGCTCAGAGAAAGTACCCCAATCTCATAGTGCTCAACAGCTATTACGTGGGCGAGGATGGCAAGTATAAGTGGTTTGAGGTCATACTAGTGGACCCTCATCATCCCGCAATCAAGAGCGATCCCGAGCTGAAATGGGTGACGACGGGCAAGCATAAGGGCAGGCCGTTCAGGGGCCTCACGAGCGCTGGAAAGAAGATGAGAGGTCTCAGGAAGAGCAGAGGCCTGAAGGGAACCCACAAGTACAAGTGGAAGAAGAAGGCCAAGGAGAGGAAGCTTAGGAAGAGGCATGAGGCGAGCAGAGGAGCGAGGCTGATAGCGCCCGACGAGGTGAGAGAGAAGTACCACAAGGGAGACCTGCAGTAGAGCACTAATTATCAGTAATTCGACGCGGTTACATCGCTAATTCCTATAACACATAATCTATTTCTAGTGGGGCCCAGCTTTTTGAAGGATGCTTTTTATCAAGCTCGAGGTGGGATGCGTTGATATCGAAGATCACTGCCAGGGTGTACGTTCATGCCACGGAAGACAAGGACAAGGTTATGAGGGCCTTGATGAACGTGTTCCCCGAGCATGTGAAGGATAAGATTAGCGTGAGGGAGGAAAGATATGAGGGTCACTACGGCAACCCCATAGTGGTGCTCGAAGCCGTAATAGACGACCCTAAGGCCGCCGAGGAGGCGTTCAAGGGTATACTTGATAGGCTAGATGACGTTGATAGGAGGTATCTAGCTGCCAGCCTGGACGATAGGGTGGACAAGAGCGGGTCCCTCTATCTCAGGATTAGCAAGCAGCACGCGTATAAGGGCGAACTCAAGATATTAGAGTCGGACGATGTAATCAAGGTTATAGTGAGCTTTAGGGGAGGCAGGAGGAAGGCTTTAAGGGAGTTCCATAGGGTTATAGCTGGTGACTAGCAGGTTGTTCGCTGACGCGGGTATAGAGCCTGACAGCACTGACAGACTCGGAGAGCTACTGTGTAGGATGAAGAGGCTCGGCTTTAGCATGGCCTGCGTGAGGGTTGATTCGGGGATTGAGTGGAGCGTTGTAGAGCAAGAGGCGAGAAGGTGTGGTATAGCCGTAGTTAGGAAAGTTGTTGTAAAGGCCTCGACCAGGAGGGAGGCGAGGATAGCCCTAGACACTGCTCCCAGGGCAGAGGTAGTCTCGCTTGAGCCCCTAGCGCTTGATGCTGCGCGGTACGCGGCCGCTAATAAGAGGGTTAATCTCGTCAGGGTAGAGCCTGGCATGGAGAGGGCGTTGGATAGAGGCGAGGTGAGGATACTGAGAGCTAAGGGCTTCGGGGCCTTCGAGGTGAGCCTCCGCCACGCGATAGAAGGCGGCGTGGGCGTGCTCAAGTTCTATCACAGGGTCTTTAGAAGGGCGTTTGGGCTGAGGGCCCCCCTAGTGATTTCAAGCGGTGCCAGGGACGTTCTAGAACTCTGGGAGCCCAGGTCCGCGGCCGCGTTTATAGCGGCAATCTCAGGCGTGCCCTTCGAAGCAGCGCTGAGATGGCTCTCAACTTCAGCGCTCAGCGTCGCCGCGCCGGGTATAGTCTCGCTTAGTCGTCGGAAGAGAGAAGAGTCGTCATCCCCCTAATGGGGGGTCCGGGGTCGGTCTCTTCCCCATCCAGCTTAGACTTCGAAGTCTGCGTATGAGTTAATATCTTTCACCCCGCTCTGCATGGAAGTGAGGGGGGAAGAGCTAGGCATGGCGTTCTCTAACTTCGCAGCTCAGGCGGCTGCTTACGACAGGGCGGCGACTATATTCTCTCCCGAGGGCGAGCTGTATCAGGTGAAGTATGCGTACGAGGCTGTTAAGAAGGGCTGGACGAGCCTTGGCTTGAAGACTAGGGAATTCGTTATACTGGCGGCAGAGAAGAAAGCGACCACAAGGCTCATGGAGCTTTCCGACATAGAGAAGATACACAGGGTCGACGATCACGTGGGCGTGGCGTTCGCAGGTATGGGAGGCGACGGCAGGGTCCTAATAGACTATGCTAGGGTGGTGGCAATCAGGCATAGACTATTGTACGGTGAGCCGGCTAGCATAGAGCTGATTGCGAAGGCGATAGCAGACGTTACTCAGGCATACACCCAGCACGGCGGTGTAAGGCCGTTTGGCGTAGGCCTGATATTCGGAGGGATCAATCCCGACGGCACGCCAAAAATCTATAGAACAGACCCGGGAGGCCAGTACTTCAGCTTCAAGGCCGTTGCTATAGGGTCGGGCGAGCAGGAGGCTAACGACTACTTCGAGAAGCATTACAGGGAGGACTTGACGTTTGACGAAGCAATATCCATGGTCATTAAAGTCCTCTTCAAGAGCCTTGTGAAGGGCGTTGAGGACCCTAAGGAGGTCAAGAGAATAGTAGACAACTTACACAATTATGTGGAGATAGGATATGCCGACGTGAAGGAGAGATACTTCAAGAAGATGGACACAGGGGTAGTAAAGCGCTACGTGGATGGCATGAGAGACGAGTTGCTTTCCATGAAATAAAGGTTTCTCGGAGATAAAAGCGGAATTAGCACCACACATAAACATCACAGAGTCTAGTTGGGGGCGGAGGTGCCTTATGTATGACTAAAAAGCAGGAGTATGTTGTTGCCTGGATCGAGATTAAAGGACAGAGGTTTGAGATACTTGTTAGGCCTGAGGAAGCGTTTAGATACAGAGAAAGAGGCGATATAGACCTCGACGAGGTCCTATGGACTGATACCGTCTATAAGGATGTCAGGAGAGGGCTCAAAGCTAGCCCCGAGAGCTTGAGGAAGGCATTCGGCACCGACGATATAAAGGTGATAGCGGATAAAATCTTGAAGGAGGGGGAAATACAGCTTACTGCCGAGCAGAGGCGTAGAATGCTAGAGGCCAAGAAGAGAGCTATTATAAGGTACATTGCGAGAAACGCTATAGACCCTACCACGGGGAGACCCATACCGGAATCGGTTATAGAGTCGGCCTTAGAGCAGCTTAGGATAGGCATAGACCTTTACAAGGACCCTGAGAGCCAGGCCGTGGAGATAGTGAGGAAGATGGCCAGGATAATGCCTATTAGGCTGGCCAGAGCTCTCCTAGAAGTTATCATACCTCCTCCGTACTCGGCTAGAGCCTACGGCCTCGTTCAGAGGATAGGCGAGGTTAAGAAGGTTGAGTGGCTTGAAGACGGAAGCTTGAAAGCTGAGATAGAGATCCCCGCAGGGGCCCAGGTCGAAGTAATAAATAAGATTCAGAGCATAGCGTCGGGCAACGCTACAGTTAACGTTAAGAGGGTGGTGTAGAGGGTCTCTAGGGCCTCGGGTGGAGCGTTTGACGCAGGAGAAAAGGCTGGCAGGGAAGCTAGTGCTACCCGGCGACGTGCTGGATAGCGATGTTCAAGGCGAACGGCCCTTTGTAGTCGAGGAGGGTGGCGTAAAGAGAGCCACGGTTATAGGGCTTGTAAGAGAGGGTGAGGGTGGCAAGAAGAGCTTTGTGAGGCTTAAGGGGGTGTACGTGCCCAAGCCGGGCGATGTGGTGATAGGCATGATAAGCGGCGTGGGCGTTATGAACTGGTTCGTCGATATAAACAGTCCTTATACCGCCGTGCTCAACGTTCAAGACTTTCTGGGTAGGCCCTACAACCCGGCCTACGATGACATGAGCGTGCTGCTTAGGATCGGTGATTACATAAAGGCTCGCGTCGTAGCATTCGATAGGACGCGTAACCCGTTGCTCACAGTCCAGGGGAAGGACCTGGGAAGAATAACCTCGGGCGTCGTAGTAGAGATAGCTCCCAGCAAGATACCCAGGGTCATAGGCAGGAAGAGAAGCATGATAACGATGCTCGAGGAGAAGACTGGGTGCAGCTTCTTCATAGCGGTTAACGGTAGGATACACGTGGAGTGTCCTTCCCGCGAGATGGAGGCTGTAGCCGTTATAGCAATCAAGTACATCGAGCAGGAGGCTCATACAGCTGGGCTTACAGAGAGAGTTATGAGGCTTATAGAGGAGGAGAAGAGTATTAGGGAGGTTAGCTAGAGTTGGTGGTTAAAAAGCCGGAGGGCCTCGTCCTCATAACGCCCGAGGGCTTAAGACACGATGGAAGGAGGCCAGACGAACTCAGGCCTATAAAAATGGAGGTGGGGATCTTCAAGAACGCCGATGGCTCAGCGATGGTCGAGTACGGGAAGACTAGGGTTATAGCCGCGGTCTACGGGCCCCGCGAGCCTATACAGAAGTTCCCCTTACTCCCCGACAAGGCTACATTGCGGGTACGATACCATATGGCTCCCTTTTCAACGGAGGAGAGGAAGAACCCCGCCCCCTCCCGCAGGGAGATAGAGCTCTCCAAGGTGATCAGGGAGGCTCTGGAGCCTATAGTGTTAACTGAGGAGTATCCTAGAACCGTGATAGACATCTTCCTCGAGGTTATACAGGCGGATGGCGGTACTAGAACCGCCGCAGTCACAGCCGCTAGCCTAGCCCTAGCCGACGCCGGGGTCCCTATGAGGGCTCTTGTGGGCGGCGTTGCCGTAGGCAAAGTGGACGGCGTGCTGGTCGTGGATATAGACGAAACCGAGGATATGTACGGTGAGGCAGACCTGCCTGTGGCAGCGGCCCCAGACATAGGCCTTGTCACGCTGCTCCAGCTCAACGGTGTCATGACGAGGGAGGAGTTTAGTAGGGCCCTCGACATGGCACTAACAGCTATATCCAAGATAGTCGAGATGGAGAAGAGGACTCTTAGGTCGGGTTACGTGGAGGCGGGGGGTAGCGAGCTATGAGTATATCACCCTTCAGGCCGCCTATAACCCCGCTGATAGTGAAGGAGAACTACTTAGCAATGCTTGGAAAGGGTGTGAGGCCCGATAATAGGGACCTGAAGACGCCGAGGCTGATAGAGATAAAGACTGGGGTTGTCGAGAAGGCTGAGGGCTCGGCGCTGGTGAAACTCGGGGATACCCAGGTAATGGCCGGCGTGAAGATCGACGTGGGGGCCCCCTTCAAAGATACGCCCGACCAGGGCGTTCTAATGGTTCACGCGGAATTCGTTCCCCTAGCGAGCCCCCTCTTCGAGCCCGGGCCCCCCGACGAGAACGCCATAGAACTCGCGAGAATAGTGGATAGGAGTCTTAGGGAGGTTAATGCTGTAGACTTGGGCTCGCTCGTGATTAGGAAAGGCGAGAAGGTTTGGACCCTTTGGGTCGACATATACGTGTTGGACCACAATGGGAACCTATACGACGCTAGCATGCTGGCCTCGATGGCGGCACTCCTAGACGCTAGGCTACCTGACTTCGAAGAGCTTGAGACAGGGGAGATCGTTGTGAAACGCGGAGTCAGAGGGGAGCCGTTGAAGATAACTACGAAGGTAGTTACGGTGACCATAGCCAAGATAGGAAGATACCTAATAGTAGATCCCAACCTTGAGGAGGAGTCTATAGCAGACGTGAAGCTGGTCGTCGCTGTCGACGAGAAGGGTAGGATCGTGGGGATGCAGAAGAGCGGCGCGGGCGGCTTGACACACGCTGAGATTGAGGCTGCGCTTGACCTGGCAAGAGAGGCCTCGACAGTCTACTTTAAGGCCCTGGAAGAGGCGATAGCGGGGAGAAGGGGCTGAGGAATGGGTAGGACTAAGGTTGTAGGCCCTGCAGGCAGGTATGGCCCTAGGTACGGCGTCAGCGTGAGGAAGCGAGTAAGGGACGTGCTGCTCAAGCGTTACGCCCCCCACGAGTGCCCCTTCTGCGGGGCCCGCGGCACAGTCTACAGGATCTCCGTAGGTATATGGTCGTGCAGGAAGTGCGGCAATAAGTGGGCAGGGGCGGCTTACACGCCTCGCAGCGGCTTAGCACCGTACTTCAAGAAGTACATAGTGAAGGAGTGAGGCCTTGGAGAAGGGTAAGGGGATACTGGTCACTACAAGCAGGCGGCCTAGCCCGAGAATCCGTAGCTTCGTCAAAGACCTAGTAGCCGTTATACCGGGCGCCATAAGGTTTACCAGAGGCCACTATAGCATGGAGGAGCTTGCCAGGGAGGCCTACACGCTTGGCGCTGATAGGATAGTGGTTGTGGGCGAGAGGAGGGGCAACCCCGGTATCATAAGAGTCTATGCCTACGACCCGGGCGAGCTGCGCCCCTACAATATAGTGACTTTTATAGTCAAGGGGGTCACGCTGTCCAGGGAAGCCCATACACCGCCGCCGCCTAAGAGAGCCGTCCGCGAGCTGGTCGCGAACCCGCTAACCGAGGGCGTAGCAGAGGAATTCGCTGACGCTATGGTGACTGCTTTCCACGCTAGGCTTAAGGCTAAAGCCGAGAGGGGCTTCATAGAGGCTAGGATCCAGGGCATAGACCCCCGCACCGTCCGAGTGGAATTCTACTTTAACGGGGAGAAGCGGGTAGGACCTAGGCTCAAGTTGGGGAAGCCGCGTGAAATGATAAAGAGCCTGGAACTTCAGACTACATAAATTATCGTTTCCTAAAGGCGTTACTGGTTTAAGAGTCTGATATAGAGACCCCATTTATTACTAGTGTGCTAGTGCATGCTTAAGTTAATAAAAAGAATCTGTTTAAATAAATAAGGAAGGTGTAACTGTGTTGGGCTCCGGGCTCTCGGGCCCGCGAGCCGTCGTGGCTTGCCTCTTACTCTTCGCAGCGCTTCTAAGTGCCGTCAGCGTTGGCCCCGCGCCTCAAAGGAACAGCAGCTCGAACGTAGATGAAGCCGATTATGCGATGGAATCGCTACGATGGCTTGAGTCTAACGCTGACGGCGGGGTGGGGCCTGGCGGGCTACAAGTTAATGCAGACCCGGCTGTTAGGGTTGAGAGAAGCCCATCTGGCATTGTATGCAACCTCCAGCCCATACACATCTACTTAATAGGCAATGGGGGTGAAGGGGTGGCGACGGTAAACTATGTGGTAACCGTCGAAGCGGACCCGGCTATACCGGGCTTTGAGGCGCCCAGGGTTCTTGAGGGCTCAGCTAGCTACCCGTCCATAGTGTTGGGTCTGAGCGGCGATGTGGGCCTGATATCGATACCAGGCCTGCCATCGCTAGACGCTACATTCACGTGGTCATCTCCCATAGGGGGTGAAGTAGAGGTCACGTTGAGGGTGAGGTCGCAGGTAACTGTTAGCGTGAGCGTGGGCGGGGTGGATGTCTACTCGGAGAGTATAGCAGTCGACACCTGCGCGGCCGAGCTGACGGGCTCCCCCTTTACGCTAGCGCTTTCCAGCGAATCTCTGCTGAGCGGTGCTATAGTTGAGAACTTCGGGCTCTCGCAGCCTGGCTGGGTGGCTTATGAGCAGGATAGAGTTGCCGTGAGGGTCTTAGCCGTCGACGATAAGGGCTTGCGAGGCGTTGAGCTAGAGTATAATGTGAGCGGAGGTAGCCCTCAGAGGGTTAAAGTGGAGCCTGATGACTCTTCGAAGGCTGTTTCAGGCATAGTTGACTCTGTCAACGCTTTCATAGATAGTATAGAAAGCGAGGTGAGGCAAGTAGACCCCAGCTTCAGCCTGCCGCGGACGAGCGCGCCAGTAATCGCGGGCATAGCCGAGATACCTCCGACACCCCCGGGCAACTACGTGATATTCAGGTCTGTGGCCGAAGATGTTGACGGCAACGTTGCATCGTCCCCCTCAGGAATATATTACATCACTGTGGGCGGCGCTGTAAAGGTGCTAGTTGTAGACCCAAGCCTTAGGCTATGGCTGTTAAGGTATAACGCGGAGTCGCTCTCCGAAGCTCTGAGAGCTGCCGCGGCTATCGACATGCCTGACGAGGCCGCGTCTTTAATGAAAAAGCTTGAGGAGCTAGCGGCGAGGCTTAAAGAGTTAGGGGCTCCCCAGTTCCGTAACTGGCAGTCGATCTCAGACGACTACGAGATAATGATAGCCATGCCCGAGTCCGACTTCGGCTATATACTATCGAGTTTTGAGCCAGACGCCATAATACTCAGCAACATGTTCCTGGGGCTGGAGGACTCGGAGTACCTTGACTGGGATTTAAGGTATAATGAGGCGCTAGATGATATAATAGGCTATGTCAAGTCCAATAACGCAGCCATCATTGCCACCCACGGCAGTCTGTTCGATTGGATCGTGTGGACGTCGTGCGAGGAGAAGTACAGAGTCGGGCCGAGGGGGCACTCAGGGACTAGCATATGGGACCTGGATGTTATAAGGGAGAGGACGTTGGCAGCTGTACTGGGCCTACCCGAGATAACGCTTTGGGAAGTAGTTAGGGATTACATAGCTGAGGGCTTATGCTCCCTAGAAGACCCGAGGGCAAGGGCTGCAGGGCAAGCAATAGGCTCTATACCGCTAGTGGTCCCCTACGTGCCCTTTAGCGGCAGAATCCAGGCTACGGAGGCCGCCTCCGAGCTGGGCTTCAACATCCCAGAGACCCTGGAGGTTAGGGTTCCAGGTGCGCTGGAAGAGCTAGGCTTCGAGGCATACACTTCTGTCGGCTGGCAGCTGGCTCTACCTAGGCTCGTAGCGGGTGAGGCATTCGAAGCACTCCCCCAGGCATGGAGGGAGGCGTCAGCTTTCTACTCTAGGCTCTCAACGTTTATAGCTGAGACTCTCAAGGCGGCGGGCATCGATAGGGCAGTGCTGGAGGACGCGTTGCGGGGAGCCCTGGAAGGCGACATAAAACTCATGAGGCAGGTCTTAGCCTCGGCAAACATAAAGGGGTCTACCTTCTATACGTCTTTCACTGTGGAAGAACTGGGGGTCGTTGAGCTGGAGGTTGCGGTTCCCGAGGCCGCGTTTAAGAGATTCCTTCCTAGGTTCCCCGTGGAACTTGTGGCTATAAGCGACGACTACCTGGCCGCGATAATAGTGCACGATAAGTACTGGGACCCAATGGGCTATAGGGCTGTATTCTTCACCTTCGAGCCCGAGGCCTCAGAGCCGGCCACAGCAGAGGCCCTACTAGCCGCCGCCATAGATTGGGCGCTTAAATGGCGGTTCCTTGACGTATTCGAGGCGCTGGGCGACATAATAGCTCCGCGGGAGGTTGCAGACGAGTTCAAAAGGATGGTGGGCTCCGTAGAAGGGTATCTTTACCTTGAAGAGTCTAGCGTCTTAAACGAGGATGGGTTTAACCTACTCGAGTTCAGGGCTCCCAGCGGCTCCACGATATACGTTCTGGCTGCGCATCCGACCTCCGAGTCGATCGAGGTTAGGATATTAGAGGGGCCTGCCGAAATAGCCAGCGTTGAGACGGGCCTCTACGTTACTCTGGTAGAGGTGAG
>JALUAM010000033.1 GCA_027051095.1 Acidilobaceae archaeon
GCTCACAAACGATTATGGCTCCAGAGGGCGTAGAAGTCTAAATGGGCCTATGAGGACCCCTGGCTTCATCCTTCGAGCCGTAAGGGCTGTGACGGCCAGGGGAGCGCCCGAGGCCTTACAATCCCAGTAGCTCGTCGACGCTCCTAAGCTCTACTAGCCCCCCCAGGATACCTGCCACCTCTTCTAGAAACCTCCTGTACTCAGCGTCGCTCGCTAGCCTCCTATAGGCTTGGGTTAAGTCCCTCGAGGATGCTATGTAGTCTCCAACATACCGGGCTACTAGCCTGGGGAGGCCGGCTGGCCTACCTTCGTCTAATAGCCCCTCAGCCGCTAGGGCTAGCAAGTCTAAGGGCGTCGGGATTAAAGGCTCCACGTAGTAGACCGTCCTAGCGCCTGAAGCCTTAGCGGCGGCTACAGCCCTGTAGAAGCCCTCCACTACGACGACATCAGCCTCAGGCAGCTCGAAGCCCCGACTAGTCCCATAGGCTTCAATCATATCCCTAAGCTTCACGCTCCCCGGCCTAACCCTCTCTCTAACCACGAGAGCCGCCAGCCTGTAAACCGCCTCATCGGCTCTGACCAGCGCGTCGTCGGCCAGGTAGCAGGTATATTCCAGCTCGGGCCTAAGCCTTGAGAGCAGGGCTACCCTGCATGCCAGCTGAGACCAGATCCTGGCTCTAGCCCCCGACATGTATTCCCCCACAAGGTCTACCAGCCTCCCAGGCATCTCGGCGAGCCGCCTGCACAGGGAGGCTGGTAGAGGCAGCGCGACCCTTCCATACATCTCGGCTAGAGGCACGACCACGTATGATAGCCTAGCTACAGCCTCCTCAGTAACCGGCACGCCGACGATGAGAGGCCTAGCCCCGCCTCCCCCACCACTCATGACGCCCAAAAACCCCCAATATCCGCCCTCTATATACGTCCCCGCACATAATGGCTGGGGTTACCGCTTAGATCACGCTAAGACCCTAGGTTATGTGCCCCGAAGCGCCTTAATCCAGGCTATGGGTGGGCCTCGGTGAAGGCCTTTGAATTCGTAAAGCTCAGGGAACTCCCGCCCAAGCCTAGAGAGACTGCTATGACTGAGATTAGGGGCAGCTACTACACCGTAGTCACTCCCACCTATCTTAATGAGCTGCTGGAGATAGCGTCTGACTACATAGACATATTCAAGTACTCCGGGGGCAGTATGAGGCTCCACGATAGGAGAATCGTTAAGAGGATAAATAGGCTATGCCACGACTATGGCGTCATGGTGTCCACCGGCGGGTTCACAGAGAGGGTGCTGGTTCAAGGCCCCGAAGCCTTTGACAAGTACCTGGAAGAGGCTGTAGATCTGGAGTTTGACATAGTGGAGATTTCTACGGGCTACATAGACCTAGACGACGAGGATAAGGTCGAGGTTGTAAAGGCTGTTAAGAGGGCTGGGCTTAAGCCGAAGCCCGAGGTAAGCCTAGTCAAGGGCGCTGGCGGCGCGCACGAGATCTGGGAGACAGAGAATATAAGCCACGAGCACATGATAAGAGACATCAACCTCTATCTCTCCGCTGGCGCGTGGAAGATAATGATAGAGTCTGAGGGCATCACCGAGAACGTAAAGAAGTGGAGAACAGACATAGTGCTGGACCTAGTCAAGAGGTATGGAAAGGAGAAGCTTATGTTCGAGGCCGCCGAGAGACCAGTCTTCCGCTGGTACATATACAACATTGGCTGGGACGTTAACCTCTTCGTCGACCACAGCCAGGTCCTAGAGCTGACCGCCCTGAGGACGGGCCTCTGGGCACCGGAGAAGCCCTGGGGCAAGGTCAGATACAGAAGGGTTTAAAAAGAGGAGTGGGACTAGGAACCCGTTTTCACCATATCTCCGGCATGCCTTCCAGCCTTATGAAGCTGTGGAAGTAGAGCGACAGCATGATCACGAAGAGTAGTATGAAGACTATTATCAGGGAGCCGCGCTTGCTTACCTCGCCCGTCTCACTAGTCTTGACCTCCTCCACTAAGCCTTCAACTAGCTCGCCAGGGTTGGAGGTCCTCTTACCGGCTACTAGCGTCGCCGCCATTATGAGCAGGTAGAGGGCGCCACTTGCCAGCCACAGCAGCACGCCTATCGTTAAAATCGACATCGGAGTCCACCACTCGGGCCTTACAAGGTTCTCGAGTAGCAGGGTTCTTCTTGGGGCTCCCAGGTAGCCCAGCCACAGCATAGTCAAGCCCATTATCAGTAAGCCCGCGAAGCCCAGGTACACCTGGAGTAGTGCCAACTTGTAGTTAACGAGTTTCCTGAGGGTGAGAAGCGGGACTAGATAGTACGACACCGCCATGAAGGCTAGGGTGGTGCCACCCGCGACTGTTAAGTGGAAGTGGGCTGGAACCCATAGGGTGTTATGATACATTAGGTTGGGTTGAAGCGTTGTCTGGGGCTGAGCTACTATGCCTCCCAAGCCGAAGAGTATCATCGACATGAGCAGAGCAGCTATGCCCGGGTTCCTCCACGGGGCCTTCACAAGCCACGTGAAGAGACCCCTGTAACCGGCTGCCCTCATAGTCGCCTCTAGCCCCCCGAGGAGGGCTAGCGCGTGCAGCATTGAGGGGACGGATAGGAAGTGAGAGCCTACACTGCCGCTAGCCTGCTTAAGGGCCTCCGAGTAGCCTGGGTCCACTAGTATGTGGTGACCTATCGCCGGTATCACGAAGAGCGTGTAGAGGGCAAACGCGAACCTGGCATATTTCTCGTTTATAAACTTCTCGGCCGCGCCCCCTGTTGCCAAGACCAGAAGGGCATACCATACCGTGACCATCGCTACAGCATTGACGTACTGTGCTCCATGACCGAAGCCCCAGAAGTACCATCTAATAAACATTATGTTTATCGTGTTTACATAGCCCAACACGTAGGCCAGTATATAGGCCAGAGTAACAGCTCCATGGAATATCACCGTGACGGCAATTATCGCCGCTATAGCTGCACCAAAGGTTATGAGCGGCAGTGGCCCCTTGAAAGTACCCTCCCTTCTAGCCCTATAGATTGTGAGGAAGAACACTACTACTGCTACCAGGACCCCCGCTGCGAATAGGAGATACCCCACATAGAAGAGGGGGTGCGCCTTTAAGGGGGGATACGCCGTGAAGAGCACCGATGCTTTGCCCGTGAACACTAAGACCTCTATCACGGCTTGGCCTACCAGCATCACCACGAAGGCGAGCCACGCAAGCCTCACACTATAGAGGGGAGCGTTCAATATTACCGTTGCCGTGAAGTAGAGTAGAGCCACCTCGAACCACAGGATCCAGAAGATTAGCATGTTGAGGCCGTGAGCCGTGAGCCACATATAGTAGCTGGCCGGGTCCTTCAAGAGTATAATTGAGGACCTAGAGAGGCCCACGAATACGGCCGCCAGCCCCCCTATAGCTAGGGATATCAGCGCCATTGCAAAGTTCGCTATTATCACCCTCTGGCTTGGCAAGTGGCATAAGAGGCCTGTAACAGGGCATGTCCTAAACTCGCTTGCCACTGCGTCATCACCCCTCGACTACTACTATCCTCCCGACCATGAACTGATGGCCCACCCCGCAGTACTCGTTACATCTTATCTCGTAGACGCCCGGCTTGTCGAACTTGATCTTCATGACGTAGGCCATGCCAGGCATAACCATTAGATTGTAGACGGTACCGTCGTCCCCGATCAAGGAGAATCCGTGTATAACGTCGCCGCTGGAAACAGCAATCCTATACTCAACGCCAGCTTTCAGCTTTATCTCCTGAGGTATCCAGCTGAACTGGACGCCAGCTATCACGACCTCCGTGCCCTCGGGCACCACTTTGCCGGAGTATTTCTCGGCGAATTCCTGAGCCCTCTTCACCCACTCCTCCGGCGATACTTCATAGGCCTCCGTAGGCACTTGATGACGCGGGTCGACGAAGCTCCACGATACCGTCGTGAACCCCATTATAAACGCTATTACGAAAGCGGTCGCAACCCATAGCCTCTCCTCTCTTATAAAAGGCTTGAACCAGTCCTCCCTGGGCCTAAGCACCATGGCTCTCAGCCCTCAGGGAGGCCTAGGCGGGATCTCGGCGGTGTGCATCGTGATCGACTCCAGCAGCACCCATGAAGCGTAGATGAACATTATTATCAGGGCGGCGGCCGCCCACACCCACAGGTTATCTAGGAGATCCGCCAGCAGGCTCTTAGGCCGGCCGCTCAAAGACTGCGCACCCTCCTCTTCTCCGCTAAGACTGACACGGCCCTACGGCCGACTTACAGCGCTATTGGAACTGTCCAATTGAGCTACGTGAATAGCGCAGGGTCATACTACCCTGACAAGGGCCTTAGCGGCTATCCTCCTAACTATGTAGGAGAGTCTTGACTTAGGTATACCCATCCTAGACGCTATCTCTCTGAGCCCGGAGGACCTACGGTACCTAAAGAAGCCTGACTGTAGCAGCCTCAAAGCCGCTTCAACCTCGCTCTTTGACATGATTAAATCGCTGACCTTGACCTCTTCCACTCTGATAAGGCAAGGGCCCCCGGGCTCGCTCTCGATCCTCTTAAACCATCCGCGGCTCACCGCCACGACGGCAACAATGTAGTCCTCGTGCACCTTGAAGCTCGCTAGGTAAGAGTTCTCCAGCAGCTCTCTGACTATACACTTCCTAGTCTCTAGTATCACGCACTGCGACGTCGAGTTAAACACGATGCGGGAACCGTTAAACTGCTTTATCTGAGGCTTGCCCCCGCGCTTTCTAACCCTGAACACGTGACTTACCGTGTCTCCTTTCACTCTAAATCCTATATGATCAGCGTGTTTTAATATCTCCCTCGCCACGGGGCAGGGTGCAAGATAAAGTTTTAACACTCTCAAACTAAGGCCCCTGGTTTACTCAGGTAAATGGGCTAGTGTAATCTCTAAATTTGGACGTTTACGCGTTCAAAACAAGAGCGCTAGCCCCTTCTAGAACCCCTCTTAACAGCTAGGAGAAAGTACTCCGGCCTCGTGGAGTGGCCGTGCTTAGGCGATATATACTCCTTTACCCCCTTCAGCTTAAGCCTGAACCTCACAACACCCGGTTTAACCACGCTTTCGTCGTAGCTCTTATCGAATCTTAGCTCTAAGAAGCCTCCTCTAAGAGCATAGCTCCCCTCCGCTATAAGCTTGTCTCCCTCCTCCTCATCGACCTCTATCTCCTCGATAGGTATGACACCGTAGCTCCGAGCCAGGGTGTTCTCGCCCCTGAACGCCTTTTCATTCCAGACAAAGAGGGAGATTGCCTCTTTATCGTTGAGCACGAGCTTAATGTGATAGCCTCTCTCGCCTCCATGCTTAACAACTCTCATGTAGCCCTCCGCATTAAGCTTCTCAAGGTCCACTAGCTGTAGATGCAGTGGCTGGTCCGTCTCGCCGCTTAGCTTGGGCTTATAATTTATAACCGGGTACTCAGGCACGACGCGCCCCCAGATATTATACGCGCAAGGGAATATAATGTGGAGAGGTGAAGGGTGAGAGCCGCCTGGTGCCGCCGCCGGGATTCGAACCCGGGACCTCCGGATCTCTCAGGCCCCCCGACTTCGGCGTCGCCGCGGCCGTATGAGTCCGGCGCTCTGCCAGCTGAGCTACGGCGGCTCCCGGGTCAAGTTTAGCGTGGGGCAGGGTTAAATCGTTTAACACGGCTTCGCGTGGTTCTTTAGCTCTCCTGATGTAGGCCGGCTGCAGACTTGCTTATGAATTCTAGGACAGCCTTTCTAATCAGTTCGCTCCGGTTCATGCCTAGCTCCTCTGCAACCCTGTCAATCTCCCTTAGTGTGTCGACGTCAACTTTGAAGGTTACCACTCTAACCCTCCTGACCTTCTCTCTAGGCGCATATGTAACTATTACTTCTACCATCCCCGTTCTCCCGGACTTCAGTGTAGGAATAGACGATTATGCGCTATGATTAAACGGTGTTACCTGGAGAGGGGTGGCCGCGAGTGAGCCTTCACCCGGTATAGGTTACTTTGCGGCCGGCGCCCTCTGCCTATGCTAGCTCTAGCCCCCTAAGCTCTATGATTATCCCTTGGCCGCCCTGCTCCAGTGCCACGTCGTAGACTATCCGGGTAGCTACTATCAGGTCGCCGGCCTTGCCTAGCTCGAATGTGAAGGGGCCCTTTAACCACACGCTGGCCGCAAGGGCCGGGTTCTGGGGCACTATCGAGACTAATATCCCCCGGGACGAGCCTAGAGGGGTCTCAACACCTCTAAAGTCGACGTTTATGTTGACGGGCACCCCGGGGCCCGTACCCCTTATGAAGGAGTCCCAGTTAACGCCCATGGCGCGAGTTATGTAGAATACTGCTTGAAGAGGCGCTATGCCTGGGAAGGGCTCTGCCTCTATGTTGCCGGCCGGCGTCACTGTCACCTTAACGCTGGTTATGAACTGCTCTTCATACTCAACAGGATCTAAGGTCTCAGCCTCCCCTCCCTTCACCATCTCAGCCGAGACCAAGCTGTTCTCGCCGTAACGATAGTTCACAGTATACAATAGCTCGCCCCCACGGTAGATCTCCGCCCTGCCGCTCCTGCTACCAGGTTCATTGTATATTTTGACTAGGTACTCATCTCCACCAATCCTTATGGTGTACTCCATGTACCTCACTTTGTCGAGACTTTCGCCTATGCTTGGCGGCTCAGCCAGCGTATTCAGCACAGACACGTGCATGTAGTATATTGCAGCGCCGCCTACAGCCGAGGCAGCAGTTAACGCTGCAAGCACAGCTACCAAGGGCTTGAACCTTATAAGAGGCATAATTCAACCCTCCAACTAAGCCCCCCCATAGCCGAGGCCTTTAAGATTTAAGCGTTCAATCCCTAGTTCTACGCCCGGGGAGACGCCTTGACAGTCGGCTTAAATAAGGGTACTAACGCTCTAGGCCATCCTGGCTGGACTAGGGTCAAGTGTAGGATATGCGCGGCTAAGCTCGATATTACGGGCCAGGCGCCAGGCGGCAGGAAGTTCGAGCTAGTCTACTATTGCCCGAAGTGCGCTGAGGACTACGAGGCCTACTTCTGCAGGGCCGACGCTAGGAGTCTAAAATATAAATGTCCATACTGTAGAGGCGAGTTGAAGCTGCTATCACCTCCCTTGGAGGTTTGAGTCTTTCATGCTAATCGAAGAGTCATGGGTTGACAATCATAGGCGCGTCTTAAAGATAGACTTTGGGGGCAAGAGGGTTTACAGCATAGATTTTTATTGCAAGCCCGTTAAGTGCGGAGACGTACAGGTCATAATAGAGAACGGCCCCGTCAAATTAGCCAGCGTAGACCTGGGGGGCAGGTGCTCAGCCATACTCTTAATCACGCCTGAGGGCGCAGAAGCCATAAGCTTGAGGCTCGTAACCAGTGCAGTGGACGACCCTGCTGGGGGGGACCCGCTTAGGGCGAGGGAGATATGCCTGGAGGCGTGGGGTAGGTCTAGTTGCCAAGATTCTGCGCGCTGCTAAGCGGCGGGAAGGACAGCAACTACGCTCTATATAGAGCTCTTAGGATGGGGTGGGAGCCTGCCTGTATAGTGGTTGTGAGGCCCGCCCGCGACGACAGCTGGATGTTCCATACTGCTCTGCTCGAAGCGCCGACCCTGCAAGCAGAAGCCATGGGACTTTCGAGGATTGTAGCCGAAGTCGCTGTGAGCGGCGTTAAAGAGAGGGAGGTAGAGGAGCTTGCTACAGCCTTAGAGAGGCTTTGGCTGGAGAGGGGAGGCTTCGACTACTTAGTAGTAGGGGGCCTGGCCAGCGAGTATCAAAGGAGGAGGTTTGAGGCCATAGCGTCTAAGCTCGGCGCGGACGTATACGCCCCCGCATGGGGGCTCGACCCGGAGGAGTACATGAGGATGCTCGTGAGAGAGGGGTTCAGGTTCATAGTCACTAGAGCGGCCGCACTGGGCTTAGACGCCGGAATAGTAGGCTCCATCGTAGACGAGAATCTAGTGGAGGATATACTGAGGAGAGCGAGGAAGTACGGGTTCCACCCTGCTTTCGAGGGCGGCGAGGCCGAAACCATGGTTGTCGACGCACCCCACTACTCGAAGTCGCTATGTCTCGAAGGCGAAGTAGTGGGCCGCGGAGGCCTAGTCTACGAGTTAGTAGCGAGTAGGCTGTGGCTGGCCCCTAAAGGCTCGCACAGCCGCTGCATTAAAGTGGATAGGAGGCTTTAGCGAAGGATCTTTATCAGCCTCTCCGAGTTCAACCTAAGAGCGTCAGCGACTTCCTCTACGCTTTCCCCTCGAGCCTTAGCTATCAACTCTATATTGCCCCTAACCATGAGAGGACTCAGCTTAAGCCCCCTATACTCGTAGGGTCCATCGCTCTCAGTAACCATTATAGACAGTGGTATCGCCCGTGCAGCCTCCAGGCTCTTCCTCTGTATCCTGAGGGCCGCGTTGACCGACAGCATCACACCCATACTCTCAGCGCTTCCTATCAATGTAAGCGGGCCCGTGTACCAGTGAAGCATAGCCCTCTCGATCTCCTCCTCCCCCACTATGGACAATGCGTGCTTCCAGGCGTCTGGCGCGTGTATGTTGAGGAAAGCCGATATCTCCCTAGCCAGCGCCGCAAACCTCCTGAATATGTAGACCTGTAGATGCCATGTAGACTGGTCCATGAAGCGCCTATCCAAGCCCACCTCGCCTATACAAGGCGGCCCAAACCTGGCAGCTAGCCTGAGTGATTCCTCCGCGTCAAGAGCGCCTCTACCCTCCTTCAAATTCCAGGGATGGAATCCTATGCACGGCACGACCCTGTCTGGGTAGGCCTCCCAGATTTCTATCGTCCTAGCAGCGGACTCGGGATCGTCTGATACAGCTACTACGACAAGGTCCTTATCCTTCTCCAAGATCTCCTCTATTTCCTTGTCGCTGTACTCGTAGAAGTGGGAGTGCATATCATATATTTTAGGCAAGCTCCCGCACCGTTGAACTCATAGGCGGGGGGCGCTCTTTAGGTTGGCCGGCGGCGACGCGAAGTCGAGAGCTAACGCTTCTATCGTAATCGCTGCGGCTACATCACTCTTCATAGCTGGTAGGAGACTGGCGGGCGGCATGAGCACGGAGGTGGCAGCCTTGTCCCTAGCAGCGCTTGTGTGGCTCTCAGGCCTCATAGCGCTTAGAGCCGGCGACCCGAGAGGCTTCTACGTTGCCGCCGCTGGAGGCCTGCTCTTCCTCAACCTCCGCTTCTTCCTAGTATTGCCAGGCGATGAGGGCTACATGTGGCTTGCTGACTACGTTGCCGCGGTGCTCGGCTTCGCCTTATCCACTTTTGAGTCCGCACAGGCATGGAGGCTGCTTATTAGGCGCGGAGGTGGTCGCGTGGGCGCAGGGGGCTCCTAATGGGTGGAAAGCACGGGAAGTACGTCTACGTTAGGAGGAGGGATGGCTGGTACGTCAAGGTTAGGGTTTTGAAGGGAAGAGACGAGAGCGACCCTACAAGGTACATAATTGTCGGGCCGAAGCGCAGGGATGCCCCGATCACCTTCGAAGTGCTCAGAGAGGAGGACCTGCCGGAGGAAGTTAGAAAGGCCCTCTACACCGTGTAGACTGCCAGGTCTGGAGGTGCCGCGCCGTTGGGACCAGCGTCTGCAGCCGCCCTCAGGTATCTATAGTGGTTCCTACGCTGGATGAAGCTCCTAACGTGGAGCCTCTCTATTCAAGGCTTAGAGCGTCGCTGGAGTCCTCGGGGCGTGACTGCTTCGAGATAGTATTCGTTGACGATGGCTCCACGGACGGCACCATCGAGATCATAAAGCGTCTTTCCGAGGAAGACGGTAGGGTCAAGCTGGTAGTGAGGAGCGGTGAGAGAGGGCTGGCCTCAGCCATATTAAGGGGGATCTCCGAGGCTGGGTCCAGCTATATAGTAGTCATGGATGCCGATCTTCAACACCCCCCCGAGAAGGTGCCTGAGCTCCTGGAGGCCCTGGAAAAAGGCTACGACATAGTCGTTGCTTCCAGGTATGCTCGGGGGGGAGGCGTTGAGGGGTGGAGCAGGCTTAGGCTCATTATAAGCCTTGGGGCCAGCGTGCTAGCCTGGATACTGGTCCCCGAGACCCGTAGGACCTCGGACCCCATGTCCGGCTTCTTCGCCCTTAACAGAGAAAGGGTTAAGCTGCCCCAGAAGCCTCCCCCCGGGTTTAAGCTACTCCTTGAGGTCCTAAGGCTAAACCCTCAAGCCCGCGTCGCTGAAGTGCCCTACATCTTCGGTTCAAGGCTTGGAGGCAGGAGCAAGCTAGGCTTCAACGCTATAATAGATTACCTCATTCATTTAGCCATGGCTTCCACACCGCTTAGATTCGCCGCGGTCGGCTTTACAGGCACAATAATAAACCTCCTAGTATTCTATGCCTTTTTATCATTTGGAGCCCCGCTCGACGCAGCGATACTAGCAGGCTTCGAGGCGGGTCTTCTATCCAACTTCGTGCTCCACGAGAAATTCACATTCTCACATAGAAGCTACGGTGGCAGCGCTATATCACGGCTTGCGAAGTACCATGTCTCTAGCGCTGCCGGCATCGGAGTCGGCTTCATAGTTTCAAGGACGCTGACCACAGTTATGGGGCTCGACCCCCTCCTCTCCCAGCTACTAGGCGTGATCGCCGGCTTCACCGCCAACTACCTCTTGTCCAGCAGGGGCGTGTGGGCACAGAAGAGCGGGTGATACCGCTTATGGCAGCCCCCCTTAACCCTGCCAGGTCCCCCCATAGAAGTAGGGGCCTAATGTGTCAGAGGATGCTGTAGAGCGCTACAAGAGGCTTGTAGAGTCTATTAAGAACTGCACTAAGTGCCCGCTTCACTTGTCTAGGAAGAACTCGGTGCCAGGCGAGGGACCCCTGAACGCCGATATAATGGTTGTGGGAGAGGCCCCCGGGAGGAGCGAGGACGAGCAGGGCAGGCCCTTTGTAGGCGCCGCGGGTAAATTGCTAGACAGGCTCCTAAAAGAGGCTGGCCTCGAAAGGGGGAAAGTCTATATAACAAATGTTGTGAAGTGCAGACCCCCCAATAATAGGGACCCTAAGCCGGAGGAGATCACCGCCTGCCTACCCTACCTCTTGGAACAGGTGAGGCTAGTCAAGCCTAAAGTCATAATAGCTGTGGGTAGGATCGCCGGGAGCACGCTCTACAAGGCGGCAGGGCTTAAGTGGGGCGGTGTTAGGAGGGAGAGGGGGAAGGCTGTTAAGGCGCGGCTAGCTGGCATTGACGTCGTTATAGTCTCCACTTACCACCCCGCAGCCGCGCTATACAACCCCCAGCTGAAGGAGGACTTGGAAAGCGACTTCAAGGGGCATATTAGAAAAGCCGTTGAAGACGCGTTGAAGGGCAGGGCTCCTAAGACGCTGGAGGACTTCATACCCTTAGGCCCAGAGCCTGGAGGACCTAAGGTAGGCTCTAGAGGCTATGTAGAAGCCGGCGGCGAAGGAGAAGGCAGCGGTGGCAAGGGCCAGGGCAAGGCCTAGGTCCTCGGTCGTCTCGCCTCCGCCGCCTGCAACAGGCGGTTCGCCGACTTCCCCTAGCTCGGCCCCGTAGGCTTGAGGCGCAACGCTGGACTGCACCGCCAGGAGCCAGGGCATGAGCGATGCGACCGCGCCCTCCATTATCACTACAGAATCGTTCATCGTGGGCTCCCTAGCGTAGAGGACCTCAGCGTATTGTATGTATGCCTCTGCAAGCCCCGATACATACCCTGCTGCGTAGGTCCTAGCAGCCATTATAGTGTAGACCCCTTTCAACTCGTTCAGGTACCTCTCTATTATCTCTTGAGAAGGCCCTCCCACGCCCCCCGAGAACACCGCGGTCATACTCCTGGCTAAGGCTTCCCTGTAGAAGCCTAGAGCCGCGACATACCTACCCTCACTCCAGTACCTTTCAGCGTACTCCATGACGTAGTTTATCCCTGCCCTAAACGCCTCTAGGTCGCCCCTTCTAGCGCCGCCGGAGATGTCGATGAGATATGATATTAAGGCTTCGCCGTACTTGACGGCAAGCCTAGTGAAGTCTCTAAACCTGCCCACCACGTATGAGAGCTCGTCCTCGCTTAGAGGCCTCCCCACGCCTTCAAGCGTCTCGGCAGCTTCTAGCCAGCCCTTAATGCTGAATAGCCTAGCCTTAGCGCTAGCTATTATAGCAGCTAGGGCCTGAGGGTCCTGTGCCTCAGCTAGCCTCCTAGCCTCGACTAGGGTTGCTTCCGCGTCTGCTAGCCTAGTATAGGCTACTGACAGCATCTCTACGTAGAATAGGCTCCCGCTGCCTTCCATGGAGTTTAGCTTCTCCGCCAGAGACTTCAGCTCAGCCTCGATCTCTCTTATAGCCTCTTCGACAGGTACAGAGCGGCCTAGGACCTGGGCATAGTAGGCCGTGTAGGCCTCTATAAGCGCCATATACGCTGTGCTAGCCGCCGCATAAGCGCTTACATTATCGACGGTCACGCTCTCTTCTATGAGAGAAGAGATTCTCTGGCTAAGCCTAGCATACTCTTCGGGCTCCATTAAGCCGCTTAGCCTTGAGAGGACGGCCCGGGCCTCAGCCCTTATCTCCTCGGCCACTGAAGCCATTGCCTCGTTGAACTGCTCAGGCAGCTTAACTCTAAGCTCCCCCTCCACCCTCGGTAGGCCCAGGAGGTTGAGAGCATCTACGATCCCAGCAACTGCCCTATAGTTACAGCGGGTGCCCTGGACGTTTGGCTCATTACTCAGCGGCATGACTAGTATCAGGCCCTCCTCGTTAGCTGCCCTGCACTTGAGCGGCACTTCACCGACGCTGACAGCTAGAGTATCCGGCGATACAGCCCCAGTCACCGCTATACCTATACTTCTCAAGTCGCCATTGCCCTTGTGAAGGAGCCCATAGTATGAAGCGAGCGCCACGCCGAGGCTGCCGCTAGTGCCCGCCACAGGGCCAAGGCTCTTCACCCTTACAAAGGCGTCTATGCTCCAAGGATCATAGCCTGCTATAAGGGCTGCCATGAAAACGGCCATGATCATGCTGTATTTCGTGGTATCGTCAACTTCCCCCCCGCCGCTAACTTCATAGACCCCTGAGCCAGGATACCTTATCTCTACGACCACATCTATGAGCCTAGCCGACCTTGACTCTCCGCTGACGGCGGGTACGGGCACCACGATCTCGGCTGTAAATGCCTCGAAGCCGGAGTAAGCGACAGGCTGTAACTGAGCGGCAACTATTAGCAGCACAATCGCTATTTTTAGCGGCACGCCCGCACGGCTACGGGCGCTGAGCTTCATAATCACACCTCTATGCGTAGAAGAGCGGGCCCTAGCTAATTCTATGAGGCCCCGGCGGCGGATAACTTAACTCTAGCGACGCATGTATACCCCTATAGAGGGGCAGGGTGGCTCATCATGCCTAAGAAGCCGAGGGAGGCCAAGGCAGACCCGGAGGCTGGCAAGTCTAAGGAGCTCAAGATTATAACTGTGCAGGTCGTCACTAGGGATAAGGTTATGTCAAATGACAGGCAGATGGCGCTACTATACATAATAGATAAGTTCGGCCCGCTCTATGAGAAAACCCTTCAACAGCTCGTATACGATATACAGCAGCTTGGAGCCCCGCTGGGCTACAACTTCAAGATAGTCGCCGGTGTGCCCTACAGCCCCGAATTTAAGAACGACCTAGTAGCATTGAGCTACGTAGGATTCATAGAGTTTAGCCCCGATAAGAGGGTGAGCGTGACCAGCGACGGCAAGGATGCACTAGAAAAGAAGGGCGCGCCCAGAGGAGTAGTAGAGGTGATTGAAAGGAATCTTAACGAGCTTAGAAACAAGGCCTCCCTCTATGACTCAAAGGTGCTAATAAACATCAAAAAGCTAAAGGCCCTGAAAGGCGGCGAGGGCAGAAGAAGACTATTCGGGCTAAAAATATGAAATACAATTATGAGCAGAATCCCCCTGCTCTTAGAGAAGGCTATCGAACATAGACTTTTCACTCTCATCTACGGCCCTTCAGGCTCCGGCAAGACTATCCTAGCGTCTCACGTAGCAAGGAGAGCGCGCGAGCGCGGCTACAGGGTCTCCTATGTATACGTGGGAAGCCATAACATGCCCGCGACGCCCGAGGCCTCAACCATAGACGCGAGGGTAGAAGCATACACGCTCGATGACCTGCTCTATAAAGTCAGCTTGCCAGCGCTCTCCGGCCACTATGTCATAGTAGACCCTATAAATTCCTTTTATACGGAGCACGCTGGCCGCCCGGCCTTAAGGGTCATAAGCTTCCTGGCAGCCCTCATGAGGCGCTGCGGAGGCTTGGCTATAGGCGTGGCCAGAGAAGCCGAAGATGGCGTTATAGTCACGCCCGCATGGCACACATTAACGCTCTACGCTCACATAGTCGCAACTACATATAAGCATAGTGACAGGTTCAGGTTAGTGTTCTTGAAGCCTGAGAAAAGGATCGCATCGTTTAGAATAGTCGACGGGAGGCTGGAATGGCTCTAAACCTTAACATGGACTTTACTATCATCGACGACCTGGCCGAGGCTCTGATACTACTGTTGCCCGCAATGGTCGCAAACGCCACGCCCGTAGTAGTCAAGGGCAGGAAGCCCATAGACGGGGGGAGGCTCTTCATAGATGGGAGGAGGCTGCTGGGAGACGGTAAAACCTGGGAAGGCGCTGC
The DNA here is from genome assembly GCA_027051095.1 of Acidilobaceae archaeon. GTDB lineage: Archaea > Thermoproteota > Thermoprotei_A > Sulfolobales > Acidilobaceae > Aeropyrum. The sequence goes on from JALUAM010000033.1 coordinate 14,658, forward strand.
GGGCGGGCTGGCGGCAGGAGTGCTAGTGGCGCTAATCCTCGACTTTATCATGCCCTCAAAGGGGCTCCTGGTGCTGGGTAGCGCCGCGGCGCTGGGAGCGATAATAGGCGACATAGCAGGCTCTTTCATTAAACGCAGGATAGGCCTCGAGAGAGGCGCTCCAGCGCCACTATTAGACCAGCTAGACTTCTATGTCGGGGCTCTTGTGATGACCGCCCTATTAGGGGTTAGATGGGACCTAGTAGTAGTCGTTGAAGCAGGGTTGACTGTAGCTCTCCTCCACGTAGCGTCCAATATCGTGGCCTACCTAGCAGGTCTTAAGAAGGTTCCATGGTAAGCCCTACTAGTGCCCCTCCTCTCCGTTCTTCCCCTCAAGGTTCCCTGAGGGAGAAGTGGGGAGGAGGCCTGCCATCTTCTTCATGATATACCTATACTTAAGGTACCTGTCCTCCGGGGAGAAGCGGGGAGGATGGGGCACTTTAACCTCGGAGCCGCAGGCCGGGCACCTATCACGCCTAAGCGTATACCTGCCACACTTAACGCACTTACGAAGCAGCCACTGCATGACGCTACTCCTCTATTCTGTCAAACTTGAAGGAGACGTTTAGGTCCTCAGCAGTCCTCTCGGCGGCCGCGACAGCCGCCTTCAAAGCCTTCTCAAGCTCCTTATAGTCGTATCCCTGCAGGTCGATCCTGTACCTCGGCGAGCCTATAGTATATATTCTACCTTTCACGTTGAGGCCGCTAGACTCTATGGCCTTGCGCGCCTCCTCCAGAACCCTGCGGATCCTGTCTATACCGTCGCTGTGAAGCACTTGTAGCGTGAATACGCCCGAGATCTTGACAGTCTTGACTTTTACATGGGTCTTCGCGGCCTCCATGAGAGGCTCTATCCACTCCTCTGGTACGCCAGCCTCCTTGAGAGCCTCGGGGCCGCGTATTACAGCCTCTTCCAGACCCCTCATAGGGTCGCCGTACTTATCCTCCAGCTTCCATATAACCTCCTTGTACGCGTCGTCAACACTCTTCCCAAGCTTGTTGGCTACGTACTCTATAATCGACGCCGCCTTAAGGTAGCGCTTAAAGTACATTATCTTGCGGCGCCGCTCTCCCTCCATAACCCTTTTAAGGCTTACGTCGACTTCCCCCCTCTTTTTATATACTCTAATCACTTTGACTACAACCTTCTGGTTAGGCCTTAAGACCTGCTCTATGCTTCGAACAGCCCTGCTAGCCACTTCGCTCCACGGCAGGAAAGCCCTTATACCGCCGTACTCGTCGAGAAGGAGATAGGCTCCATAGTCGTGTACTTCTACTACAGTCCCTACTACCAGTTCTCCGACATCGGGCAGCGGCTTCCTAGGCTTTAGGAGCTTAACCTGTTGCTCGCTCAAACCCTTCCCAGCCTCCTTCCCGCTTAAAGGTAGATTTTCTCTATTTTACCCTTGATTATCGCCTTACCCCCGGTGGGCTCGACTAGCTCTTCTCCGCACCTAAGGCATCTGGCCCGATAGGTTGCGTGGCTGAAGACTATCTGCCTGTTTCCACACTTATTACACACTACCAGGTAGAACCTGCTCTTGGGCCTCGGAACTAGTATCTTCCTCTTTTTAACACCGAATCCAACCATGCTCAAGGCAAGCTCACCTCATGACCTCTACTAGCTCCAGCCTCTTGAGCCTAATACCTAGCATGTGCCTTGTGTAGCCACACTGGGTGCAAGATATCTTAACGACCTGCTTTTTCGTCACCTTAGCGAACCTCTTCTGCTCGGGCCTCCTCTTGCTACCATAACCCTCCTGCTTCCTCCTGTACCTCCTCTCTCCCAGAGCCATAGCCCTCCTCTTGCCGTGCTTGTATATAGACACGTTGTGCTCCGTGTGTGTATTGCATCGCGGGCAATAGGTCCTAATCTTCTTTGGGAACTTCATCTCCCGCCCCCACCCCCTGAGCCCCTAGATCAGTCGTAGGTTAATAGCGTTGCTTTTCACAGGCTTGGCCATCCCCGCCAGAGTAAGCCTGGCCGCGGCGCCGGGGGGTAACACTGTTGCCTCTCCCCTTCTGAGCCTTATGCCTTCCGCCTCGAAGCCCGCCACTGCGATTACAGCCACCTCTTCGCCGTGGAGCGCCAAAAGCCCAGACAGGTAGTCTGCGTAGAAGCCCGCCAGCTCGCCCAGGATAGATATTAAATCTTTATCTATGCCCGCGTAGCCCTCACCGCCGGCAAGGTCCTCCAGCCTAGCAGACGCGACATTAAGCGATATCTCCTTAACCCTCTTAACGTACTCGGCGCAGAATCTCTTCTCTGCTAAACAGTAGTATGAGAGCTGCCTCCTAGCCTCCTTCAAGTGCTCTATAGTCAGCGGCTCGTGCATGCCCAGAGCAGCCTTGAAGGGGCCCCCGGCCGGCACCTCAGACGACAACCTCAACCTCACCCCTTAACACGCGGGCTAGCCCCCTCAAGGCCAGCATAATCCCCACCTCGGCCGGCAGGCTAACCTCTTCACCTGCCGCGCCGCCGACAGTGTAGCCCAGCACCCTCGCTTCCTCCACGGGGGAGACCAACTCTACCTCGACCTCGCCTCTAAAAGGCGACAGCTCCCTCGACGGAGTGAAGCTCGAGGGCTCGTCTAAGGGTACAACCAGCAAGCCGGCCTTACCGTTAAGCGTGAAGAGGAGCCTAGCCAGCCTTGACACGTCCTGAGTGACTTGCATATCTATCCTGACCCCGGCCTGAAGAGCCGCCTCCATTGCGTCGCTAAGGCCCACCACCTCGTCCTTCTCAAGGCCTAGGACCTCAGCTATCCTCCACCTAGGCCCCGGGTCCCTGGGGGACAGCGCGACCCGCCGAGCTCCCCTAGGGAAGACGCTGCCATCGAACCCCTCCATGGCAACGTACCTGGCGATTTCCCTCCTTTCCTCTCTGCCCAGCTTCATGCACCAACCGCACTCTGCTAAGACGTGGAAGCCCCGGTTACCTGTAAAATACACAGTAGCGCCGACGCCGAAGTCTCTCTCCAGCACCCTTAGAAGCCTCTCGGCCTCACGCGCACCCGCTTCCAGGCATTCATCGCTGACAACGCCCTCACACCCCTCTATATGGTCCACGTCTATGTCAAACATCAAGGCGGAGCCGAGCCACCCCTTTGACTGCATGTCGCTCGCATCAGGCACCTCGTAGAGAGCGATGGAGTAGTACGCGTGCCTTGGAGCCTTTGATGAAAGGTAGCTCGCCAGCTCTTCCACGGTATTGAACGCTATATGTCTGACATAGGCGTCCCTCTCGAAGAGCTGGAAGGCGAATTCCCTGCGCTGAAGCTCGCTGGGAGCCCACACGCCTTTCTCAGCATAGACTTCATAGTAAGCCTTGAATAGGGCCTTAGCGTCCAGGCCACCCCTTATTTTGACTATCCTGGCCCTACGCCTCTTAGTCGATCCTCGGCGATACATAGAAAGTCAGCCTGCCGCCACCCATATACTCGAAATCGACCCTGGCAGGGGCGTCTTCAGAGTATTGTAGCGTCACGCTGTCGGCCGCCTGCGCAGCGTTGCCCATCTGCGAGAAATACTCTATCGAGTAGGATGCCTGGTCGGGCGAATCCACTATTAAATCTATCAGGGAGCCCCTCTCAAGCGATAATTCAGCTTCCACGCTGGCTATATCGCTCTTGCCCGTCATGTAGAGCGCAGACTCCGTAGCTCTAATAGTGACCGACTCGCTCATAAGCTCTATATCCTTAATGACCTCCTTGAAAGTAGAGCCCATCATCTTAGCCTTCACCGTGAACTGAATTTTAGGCTCCGGCAGTTTCTCGTATGTCAGCATTATTTGGGGGAATCTGAAGGTCCTCTCGCCCCTCCCCGCGAGTTTAACCGTAATCTTGCTATCGTCCACTACTAATACCAGCTCGTCGTTCTTCCTAGCCCTTCTCAACACCTTGCTTAGAACCGTGAATGAAACGCCAAACTCCTTTTCCTCCTCCACAGAGTAGTCATCAAAAGCAGAACTCGGGTAGAACAAGTCTACCATTACGACCCTACTAGTATCCATCGCTCTCAGACTGAGTCCCTCAGGCGTTGCAACAAACACGCCTTCATCTATGATCTTCTCTATAGACGCGACCATGTACCTCCAGACGCGGGCATCTCTGAAGTGAAACCTTAGCTCGCCCAAGCTAGACCACTCTCCAGCCCCTTAGCCAAGCCCCCACTAACCTATCGCTTAGGGCGCCGTTAAGAGGGTTGTACCTCCCTCCCAGCCCTGCACTTGAGCTTCAAATCCCTCGCGCTATTGTAGGCACCTAAAGCCAGCTTTAATGCCCCCTCCACGAGGGGCTTAGAGGTTACCGTCGCCGGCGTCCTATTAAGAGCCTCCACGAGGTCCTCTATAATCCTGTATAAGGCTCTTTCTATGACCTCGACGCGCTGGCAATCATCGTCGGCTAGGCATACTCTCTCCAAGTATGCTTGCACCTCACGCACCTATAGAACCTTGTCATTGGCTCGTCCGCACTCCGCGTCTGCATCATCCAGAATATCACTTCGTCGTGGCCGCACTTCGGGCAGCTAACAACGCCCTTAAGCACCTGTGCTCCGCGGGCCTCCTCGCCCTCCTTAACCACTATTATCTTCTCAGCTGGCTTATGCTCTATCTTCGATGTGAACCTGTAGCCCGCGCTTCCCTCCACCTCAACAACGTGCCCGCAAGACCTACACTTGAATACCTGCTTACCCCCCTCCCTGTGAGGATACATGATCGAGCCGCACTTCGGGCAGAATCTAAGCCCCACTGCCACGTCATAGCACCCCCAAGGCCTGGATACTTATTATACGGCTGAGCGGTGGTCTATAATGCTTGTCGGGCCTCCCTAACGCTCCAGATCAGCACAAAGAGCCAGATGACAGCCATTAAAGCATATATCACGCCTTCCCCTCTGCTCCAGACTATCACGCTACCCGCGAAGGCAATCGCGGATACTAATGCTGTCGCCGCCGCCATAGCCCTATAAACCCGCTTTAGCCTCAACCCTCCCCCTTAAGATAAAATAGTAGACGGCGCTTATCGTAGTCGGGCTTCTTACCGACTACTCCACGCCTCACCATATCGGCTAGCACAGACCTAAGACCCCTTCTATCCCCCTCCCACCCGACTTCTTTGACTAGCTCCTCGAAGGTTAGCTCTCTCCCCCTTAAAACCTCTATTATCTTCTTCTCGATCTCCTCCCTGCCGCTCAAGCCCCTCCCCTCGCCTCCCTATCGACCTCCTTTATAACCGACTCGAGTATATCTAGCCCCCTGTCTAGTAGCTCTTCTTCTATGGTTAATGGAGGCGCTATTCTAACAACCGACACGCCCGCTCCTATGACTAGAAGGCCCCTCTTAAACGCCCTTTCTATGACAGCTGCGGCCTCCTTAGCCGCGGGCTCCTTAGTATCTTTACTTTTTACAAGCTCGACTCCTATCATTAGCCCCTTACCCCTGACATTACCGACTATCTCAACACTATCCTCAAGCTCTTTTAGGCGCTTGAGAGCCTTCTCCCCGAGCCTAGCCGCTCTCTCCACAAGCCTCTCTTCAGTGATGACTTCAACTACTGCCTTAAACGCTGAGAGAGCTACTGGGTTGCCCCCGAAAGTGTTAGCGTGGCTGCCCGGAGGAAGGCTCATCACCTCGCTCTTACCTACTATCGCCCCTAGAGGCAGCCCGGAGGCTATCGCCTTAGCCACTGCCATCACGTCTGGCTCCACGCCCCAGTGCTCTACCGCGAACATCCTGCCCGTCCTCCCAAACCCCGTCTGCACCTCGTCAACGATTAACAGTATCCCGTGCCTGCTAGCCAGCTTTCTCAGGGACGGAAGGAAGTTGTCGGGAGGCACTACATAGCCTCCCTCACCTTGTATAGGCTCCACTATGAACGCCGACACCTCCGAAGGGTCAACCACCTTCTTGAACAGATGCTCCTCTATGAAGCCTATAGCGGCTTCACCGCATTCCTCGCCCTCTAGCCCGGGGAACGGGCACCTATACGGGTCCGGGAACGGCGCGTGTACAAAGCCAGGCACAAGCGGGTGGAACCACCTCCTATGCACAGTCTTGCTAGCTGAGGCGCTCATAGCCCCGTAGGTCCTACCATGGAAGGAGCCGGTGAACGACACTATGTAGGGCCTCGACCCTCTGAAGTACCCTCTAGCAACCTTTATAGACCCCTCTATGCTCTCGGCCCCGCTGTTAGTGAAAAACACCTTTCCGTCTCTGAGAGGCGATATGCTAACTAGTAGCTCGGCGGCGTCAACCGCCTCCTCGTAGTAGAAGTCCGTCAGGCTATAATGCATGAACTTGTCCAGCTGCTTCTTAATAGCTTCTACGACCTTAGGATGCCTGTGACCCACGTTGAGAACCGCTATGCCCGAGTTAAAATCAATGTATATGTTGCCATCCACATCCTCTACTACGGCCCCTTCGCCTCTTTTAATCACGAGGGGGTACCACCTGACAAATGATTGCATTATTAGCCTCGAGTCGCGCTCGACTATAGCCTTAGCCCTCGGCCCGGGGGGCTCGACTATAATCCTTGGAACATCCTTGTAACCCATAAGCAGCCCCAATGGAAACGTAATAGTGGTTAGGGCTCATGAATATGCGTGGAGCCCCGCGCCAGGTATCACTTAAATTCTCAGGTTTAGGTCTCTACCTTTCAAGGCTTAGCAGGTTCACTATCCTAATCGAAAGTCGGGGGTCTAAGCTTAGATGCCACGTCCATGACACGGGTAGGCTGGACCACCTCCTGAGGCCGGGGAACAGCATAGTGGCTTATAGAATCGTGGAGAGGCTCGGGAGGACGACTAGCTGTGACGCTCTCGCAGTTCTGACGCCTGAAAGCGTCTGGGCCGTGATCGATTCTAGAGTGCCTAACAGGCTCTTCGCGGAATGGTTTCGAGAAGTGGTGGGGTGCGACGCTGCTACCCTAATCAAGGAGCCTGTAGTTCAAGGTGCTAGGCTCGACTTCATGGCTACAGGATGCGCAGCCTCTTGGATCATCGAGGTTAAAGGCGTGAACCTCGCTAGGAATGGAGTCGGCCTGTTCCCTAACGCTCCCAGCTCGAGGGCTTCTAGGCACCTGGAGGTCCTTGCCAGGCTAGGTAGGGAGGGCTTCAAGCCCATGCTAACCTTAGTGGCGCTCAGAGGCGACGTAGAAGTGTTCGCCCCTAACAGGCCCGTCGACAGACGCTTCGCGGAGCTCGCATGTGCCCTCAGGAACCGCCTATCCATAGTAGGCATTAAAACGGGTGTGAAGACCGTTGAAGATGCCGGCGAGGTAGTGATCGAGTTTAGAGGCCTGGCCCCTTTCAGGTGCGGTTAAGCGCGACCCGGGGGGCCGCGCAATAGATATCACCATTCCGGGGAACCGGCTGGAGGGGGCTGATAGGGGTGTCACTAGTAGCCAAGAGGCTTGACGAAGCCCTTAGAAGGGCGCCTAAGACGGGTTACAAGGCATCAATGTACACGGGGATAGTGTCCAAGCTCGCTTCAATGGCTAAGACTGCTCTAAGAGCGGCTGAGCTGGCAGAGTGCATAGGGAAGGCTAGGAATGAGTGTAGGAAGAGCGGCGGCGCCGCCATGTGCTCCACCGGATGTGCAGGCATATACCTGGTCGAATCCGGCGGCTCTAAGAGCCTGCTCAAGATCGGTAGCAACTCTCTCGGGGTCAAGATAGACGAGGACAGAATAGAGATTAAGAGCAAGAAGGCCGGGATAGTGCTGGAACCGGGAAGAATCAGTATACTCCTCCCCTCGGGCAGCGGCTGGGAAGAGTTCAGGGTAGACGTATCAGAGGTAGACGACGTTATAAAGAATTATTATTTCATAAAATATACTATTCAAAGGGTTGACTGGAGTCTCAACGTAATACTAAGAGACCTGGCTTCGTGTAGCAGACGTTCCGGAATAACCTGTTAAGCTAAAGGTTTCCTTTAATATTACCTTAAACCACGCTAAACTTGCTTCCATAGGCCCCGTTAAAATAACGCAATAACCTTTAAATTGTTTACCACAATTAACTTTGTAAACGGAGCGGGCGAAGGAGTAGAGGGGCGAGGTGAGGAGGGTATGAGCCAGAAGCAGCTGCCCCCCGTAAAGGTCCGCGATCCCACCACCGGCAAAGAGGTAGAATTAGTGCCTATAAAGGTGTGGAAGCTAGCGCCTAGGACCAGGAAAGGCGTTAAGATCGGCCTCTTCAGAAGCCCAGAGACCGGCAAGTACTTCAGGGCTAAGGTCCCCGACGACTACCCCGAGTTCAAGTAAAGGCGGGCCCCAAAGGACAAAAATTTAAAAATATTTTTTAAAGTCCCGGTTAGGCCACTCCCGCCCTCAATTTATTATATTATATTTTCACTAAGAGAAGTTTTGCCTCCACGTCTAGCTCGTCGATCCTAGCTCCCAATCTGGCAAGAGAGCTAACAGCCTGTTCGCTTAGAGGAGCTATAAAGCAGTCGATGTACCCAAGCCTCCATAGCTCTATGGCGCTTTCCACCCTCGGAAGAGCCCAAGATACCCGGACTCCCGCTTCCTCTGCGGCCTTAATAGCCGACGCCAAGTTAGGCGTGGCTGCAGAGTTGCAACGGCCCCTCCGGGACACAAGGTAGACTTTCCTAACCGTCAGGTTAGAGTAGCTCTCGTACCTGCCATTCAACGCGTTAAGGTCATGGTCTTCCAATATAGCAGAGGACCCGGGGCACAGGTGGAGCGATGAAAGCACTTCCTCCCTGAGGTCTAGGCCGACCTTGAGCGTCCTGATGCCGCCAAGAGAGACTATCTCGCTGTCAGCTAAGTCTAGTACCTTGCCTACGGGCTCCCTAACTTTTACGGCTAGCACCTTCTGGCCGGGTTCCACTTGGGAGCCCGGCTCCAACACTATCTCTGCGTCTGCAAGGGCCCAGGAGTAAGTCATATAACTTTCTAGCGAGACGGGCACCGCGGCGTAGCCTTCACGGCATTTTATAAGCGATACCGGCTGCTTGACCCTTCTAGCCCCCGACTTAACCCCTGCGAGAGCTATAGCCTCAACCGTGCACCCGCCACGCCCTCCTTTTAATGCAGGCACCACCACTTCTTCCACCGCGGAGGCAGCGCTACGCGGGTGCCCGGGGAGCACAACTAGTATAGGGCCGCCTAGGTCCATGATTTTAGTAGGCCTCCCAGGCCTCAGATTTACACCCCTAATTAGAGTCCTCGCTGGCACGCGGGCAGTGTAGTCGGATAGGCCCACGCTGCTACCACCCGATATTAACACTAAGTGGCAGCCCTCCGAGGCGGCCCGCGAGATCGTGTCCTCTATTATTCTCGTGTCGTCGGGCAGTATCCCTAAGTCGAGGGCCTTGACACCGATTCCTTCCAGGGCCTTACTCACGTAGAACCTGTTGACCTCGCATATCTTGTTGCCGCCGCACTCGCCTAGCTCCGCTAGTTCGTCGCCCACAGCAGCTATACAGGCTTTAGGTAAGCGTTTTACCCTTACCCTCGCGACTCCCCTGGACATTAGGGCTGTGGCTGCCCAGATGGTGACTTCCTCGTTTGACCATAGCAGAGCGTCTCTAGACGCGACGTCTGAGCAGGGCGCAGCCACGCCTCTAAATCTTGACGGCTTGCTTAGAACCTTAACCCTCGCACCTCCATCATATACTTCTAGCTCTTCCACGGGCACTACGGCATCCGTCCCCCTGGGCATCGGCGCCCCTGTATCGACCCACACGCAGCCTTTTTCCCTGTCCCTGAGCTCAACCGGTTCGTCGCCCGGCCTTAGCCTAGCTTCAACGGCCAGCACGCTACCCTCAGAAACCTTGCCGGAGTCAACCGCGCATCCGTCTAGGAGAGCCAGGGGGGTCTTGGGGCTACAATGGGATGCTAATACGGCCTCGGCGGAGGTCCTACCCGTAGCTGCCCCTACATGCACCTCCTCGTAGCCTAGAATCCTCTCCTCAACTAGCTTCGCAAGGATCCTGGAGGCCTCAGCGGCTTCTACAAGCTTCGACAAGGCACCTGAAGCCTCCACTGTGACTAGCGTGAAGCAACTGAAGGTTTATCCGCTCCGAGCTGGATAGCAGTTTGAAGCGGGGCTTGCAATGCCGCTGAGACCAGCTAGATGCTACACCCACTTCAGCGGCCCTCCCTACACGAGGAAGGAGTATATACATGGCGTGCCACCGCCAAAGATCACTAAGTTCGAGATGGGCAACCACGAGGTAATGGAGAAAGCCGAGATAAAAGGAGAGCTAGTAATGCTTGAGGCGGGCCAGATAAGGCACAACGCGCTTGAGGCTGCAAGGGTAGCGGTGAACAAGTATCTCTCCTCTACGCTGGGAGACAAGAACTTCTACTTCAGGGTAAGAGTTTACCCGCACCACGTGCTAAGGGAAAACAAGATGATGGCGTTTGCCGGCGCCGATAGGCTCCAGGACGGTATGAGGCAGGCATTCGGCAAGCCCATAGGCACAGCGGCCAGGGTATACCCTGGAACCATAGTGCTCGAAGTGTGGGCTTACAAGGGCGCTGAGGAGCACGTAAAGGAGGCTCTTAGGAGAGGCGCCAGAAAGCTGCCACTACCCTCGAGAATAATAATCAAGGATCTCACCAAAAACGAGAAAAAATAGAACGTGGATCCGCCGGCCCCGAGCTTAGACGCCGGCCTCGAAGCGCCTCGACACATCTTACCTTGCTATATCCATCCTCGATTCGATTCAAATTTTATGTTTATCTAATCTAATGGGGGTCTCCGGCTTGGCTTGCGACAAGATGGCTGGCATACCCTATAGGATAGACCTTGACCTGGCCGCTAGAGCCGCTAGGAGAATTAGGGCTAGGAGAATAGTGGTTCAGATGCCCGACGGCTTGAAGCCGTATGGCTGGATAATAATTAGATGCCTCGAAGAGCTTATCGGTGATGTCGGCGCCGAGGTCTACCTTCACCTGGATAGTACCTTTGGCGCTTGCGACCTACACTACGGCCAGCTTGAAGCCACGATCAAACCCGACCTCATAGTCCACATCGGGCATTCACCCTACCCGGCGGAGCTGGCTCACCCGGGCTTGGAACCCTCTAGGACCACGGTGGTATATGTTCCAGCTTTAAGCATGGCCGAGCCCTCGAGGCATGCAATCGAGAAGGCGGCCGAGCTGCTCGAAGGCAGGGGTGTTAGAAGGGTTGGCCTCGTTACGACCGCCCAGCACGTTCACATAGTGAAGAGTGTAGCGAGCAGCCTCGAAGGCATGGGGCTAGAGGTTCGTGTTCCCCGGGGTCTGCCGCCGTACTTCTCCGACGCTCAGTCGCTTGGCTGCGATTATAGGCTACCCCGTTCTCTGGTTTCTAGGGTAGACGGGTTCCTTTACCTGGGAGGGGGCCTCTTCCACCCGCTAGGCCTCTACCTGGCTACTTTCAAGCCTGTGGTGAGGCTTGACCCGTACAGGGACGATGCAGATGACTTGACCGGTGAGGGCGAGAGGGTATACAAGGTTAGGCTAGCTAAGGTGGCCGAAGCTATGGATGCGAGGCGCTGGGGCATAATAGTGGGTTTGAAGAGCGGGCAGTTCAGGCCGTGGCTTGTAGAGAGGCTTGCGAGTGCTATCAAGGAGAAGGGGGGCGTGTATGTTTTACTCGCGAACGAGTTCCTTTCGCCAGGCTATCTAGCTTCAGTAGATTCCGGCTGGTTCGACGCATTCGTAGTCACTAGCTGCCCTAGGCTACCCACAGACGATCTCTGGGATTACCATAAACCCGTGCTGACGCCCGGGGAAGCCTTCATGGCCCTCTCCGGCAAGCTAGAGCCCTACAGGTTCCCATGGTGAGTAAGGGGCCCGCGGCGTGCAGAGCCTCAGACTTGGAAGGCTGGCTAGGCTCCTCGAGGACGCTGCCCCAAGAATCCCCAATCCCGATAGAAGCCTAGAACAATATACGACGCCCGCGGACCTAGCCCTCAAGATCGCGGCCCACGCTGCGCTAAGCGGCATCCTAGAAGGCTCTATAGTAGCAGACCTCGCCGCGGGCTCGTGCAGGCTAGCTCTTGCAGCCCTTATGCTAGGGGCTTCGAGGGCTATCGCGGTGGAGGTTGATGCTAGGCTTGCCCCATTATGCCTTAAAGCCTCGGCTAGACTAGGCCTCAGCGACCGCCTATTCTTCATTGCCTCGAGAATTAACAGATCTAAGGGCCCCCTGAAGCCCGGCTCTATAGACCTAGTCCTCACTAATCCCCCCTTCGGCGTAGTTAAGAAGGGGGCCGACTGGGAGATACTATCTTATGCTATAAGCTTGAGGGCCGAGAGGATTTATGCGATCCTTAAGGGGGGGAACCTAGACTTCCATAAATCTATGGCCTCGCTCTCAGGATATAAGACCTATCTTCTCTTCAAGGAAAGATTTCCCATCCCGGCGTCAATGCCTATCCATAGGAGCAGGGTCAGGTGGATAGACGTTGACGTCATACTCTTCGAAAGAGAAGAGCGAGGTTGACGTGCTACCCGGCGATGTAATAGGCGTTGCTGAGGAGTACCTGGCGGGTAGGGGCGTATACGTAGATGACTGGGGGCGCATAAGGGCATCTATAACAGGCAGAGCCGTGATAGATAGAATCAATAAGACTGTTAACGTTGTGCCCAGGAAGGGCGTTAAGTTCCCGGAGCTTAACAGCGAAGTGATAGGCTACGTCACTAGTATGCGCCCCGACCTTGTAATACTTGACATATTCGGCGTCGTGTCTCTTACTCCTAGACCCCGCTGGCTATACGAGACCTCCGGCCTACTATCCGGAGGGATACCCATAGCCAACATAGCAGACGAGTTCATAAAGGATATAACAGATTATTTCAGGCTCGGAGACGTTGTTGTTGCGAGAGTCGTCTCGCGCAGCCACCCCTTCACACTCACAACTAAGTCGCCTCTCTACGGCGTCATACACGCTTATTGCGGTAACTGCGGCGCCCTGATGAAGTTCAAAAGCGATAGAGTCATGGTATGCCCTCGCTGCGGTAGAAGCGAGAAGAGAAAGGTCTCTCTGCTAGCGAGGAGCCGCGGCTTGCCCATACTCGTGAGAAAACAGCTCATACGCTACAGGTACCCATGGTAGCAGTATTTGCCTAGCTGGAACTGTGTAGACGCGGCTCTCGGGGAGGCAAGACTTTGCCGAGGAAGACTGTCTCCATAAATTTATCTAAGCTCGCTGTGAAAGACCCCGACAAGCTTATAGAATACCTCTCGAGGGCCCTGAAGACTAGCTTCGTGAGATTGGAGATAAGGGGGTCGCGGCTGATAATAGAGCTTGCCGGCGACAGCGCCAGCATAAGGACTAGCATGATCAGGCTTAAGAAGCTCCTATCCGAGCTAAAGGTTGTCGAGAGGAAGGGGGTCTACGTCTACCCTCCCAACCTGATATACAAGGAGGCCGGAATGGCTGTCCCTCTTGACGTCGTAGCCGAAGTCCTAAAGGCCTACGGCTATAAGGCCTCCTATACTTCGGAGGGCCTCGAAACCAATGCTCCCTTAGAGGAGGCTGTAAACGCTGCCTCGGCGGTGGCAGGAGCCCTCGAGTCGATGAAGGCTTATCCCTTGACAACTAGCGCCAGGAAGGCTGTAGCCGCTGTAAGCGCCATCACTTCTCTAGCACCCAGCGATGTCATAAGCGCTGGCCTCTCCAGCGGGGTCCTCGTAGAGGAGAGAGAGCGTTTATCGATTAAAGGCTCCTGGAGAGACGCCTATAAAAGGCTAATGGAGTCTATAGAAGGGGCTGGAGGAGGTGCTGGCAATGGCTAACGTTTCAATACAGAAGAGGGGCCCAAACTCCTATATAGTGGAGGTTAGGGGCGAGGACCACACACTTGGCAACCTCATAGCGACTAAGCTCATGGAGCTAGGGCTCGCCAAGCTAGCTTACTATGAGGTCCCGCACCCCCTCGAGGACCGCCTGGTGATATATGTAAATCTAAAAGAAGGCGTGGATATCAAGGATGCTCTGCTGAAGGCTGCGAATAGCGTATTAGACGATAACAAGGAGTTCAGGAGGCTATTTGTCGAGGAGCTGAAAAAGCGCGGCTTAGACGTGGAGGAGTGGGCTGAGTGAGCGCTAAAGCCGAGGCTAGGATCTTAGCTTCTAAATGTGTAGGAAACTACTGCTGCGGCTACATAGTGAGGTGGCCGGGGGTAGATGGGTTTTTAGTCGCCACGAGCTGCAGTGAGCTATGCATTACTGCAAAGGCCAGAGGCTACATGGATGAGCTACGATACCACTACGGTGAGTGCAGCTGTGACCTGCCAAAGGCTCCCTTAACCTTGCTACCCAAGGCGGAAGTTTATGCGAAGATAGCAGGGGACATATGCTCTAAAATGGGGCGCGTCGAACCCATAGTCGGCCCCCAAAACACATGAATTCAATTAAAACCTAGCTTGCATTTAGTTATATATTGCCCTCTATCAGTCTTAGCCCATAACTTTCACTGCGGCACGGGATACTTGATCCCGCTTCACAACTACCTTATACGTCCTCTTACTCCACCTAATCAAGTATCCCTCCTCTTCGAGCCTAGCCAGTATCTTCCCTGCGGACTTAGTGGAAACGCCTAGCAGCTTGCTAGCCTCCTTGACACTTATATACGTCTTCCCAGTGCCGGCCAGTATAGCCGCGAGCACAGCGGCGTTCATTTTAACCCTTATCGAGCCCTCTCTCAACTCCTCCACCCCGCTATAAAGGGGTTAGACGTTAAAAGGGTGGGGCTCAGCCGAAAGTGTGAGGGGTGGCACGGAACTGTGGGCGCTGGCAAGTTGTACTCTAAGTATAAGATGCTCGTGACTGCACTCGGCCTCAAAGAACTAGACGTCTACAGGGTTACTAGGAATGGAAGGGCTGTCGATGTACTAAGAATCTTCGATCCTGCCACAGGCAAGGTGGCCTTAGTAGACCTTAACGCTCCGAGAGAATCGTTCTCCCTAGACGAGTTCCTAGAAAAGCTTGTTGACAGCTTAAAGAAGGAGGGTATTCAGGTAAGTGAGAGGAGGATCTCCCTGGTTAAAGAGAAGCTGTTATCCCAGAAAAGGTGATAAAAAGGTGATACGCTGCGATATCTAGTTATGTGGGGCTGGCATGAACGTCAAGGAGAAGGGTGTTAGGCATGAGAGGGAGCTGGCAGAGGAGTTGTGGGAGAGGGGCTGGGCTGTAGTCAGGGGGCCTGCTAGTGGCTCCGGGGCGCGTAAGCGGTTCCAGCCTGACATTGTAGCCGCTAGGGACGGCGTGATAGTCGCGTTCGAGGTTAAACGCGTCTCGGACCCCTCTAAACCCCTTTACATAAATAAAAGGCAGGTTACCGGCCTCCTTGAATGGGCTAGGAGAGCTGGTGGAAGGGCTTTCATAGCGGTAAGGATCCCCGGCGTGGGATGGCGTTTTCACGACGCTGAGGGCCTAGAGGACACCGGCGGCGGCTCACTCAAGATTTCAAAGCCCTCATCGGGGCTCAAGCTAATAGAGCTTGAAGAGACCCTACTTCCCTCTTCCCGGAAGCTTGACTACTATTTCACGCGGGGACAAACCTGACTTCGAGCCCATACTTCTCTGCTAGCTTTCTAACCTTCTTGATTCTTCTTGCCGTCACTTTAGCGCTGTGAGGCGGTATCTTAACTATCAGCACGCCATCCCTTATGTCCACTTTAGCGTCTGGTATCAGCTTCTTGACAATCCTCTCTATGGCTTCAGCCTCGCTGCGCACAGCGACCTTCTTAACGGGCACAATCATCGTTTGCTCCCCGAAAGTATAGATCTCGTACTCCAACTCGCCAGTCAGGAAGTCTCTTACTTCGACCACAGGCCTAGAGAGCTCCGCCTCCTTCAGGCCCGTGGGCAGCTTCACAGTCATTTCCAGTTCATACACCTTCCTCACTTCGCCCTTCTCAATGAATATCACAGTGTCAATGATGCTAGGTATCATGCCTAGCTCTACCCTATTTATAAAACGCTGTATCGCGTCTATCGGGCTCGTCGCGTGTATAACGCCTATCATTCCTATGCCTGCGAGCCTCAAATCTATGTACATCTTGAAGTCCTCGTCTGTCCTCAACTCGTCGAAAACCGTGTAGTCGGGCCTTGAGAGCAGGAGGATATCGTGGAGCTCGCCCAGGTCAGCATAGTTCTTTGAGTACTGTGTTATATGGGGTGGCAGGTTCATGTCTCTCGGAGACTCTATCGTCTTTACAACCTTACCCATTGACGCGTAGAACTCCGCTAAGGCCTGCGCAAACGTGGTCTTACCCATGCCCGGGGCGCCGGCTATTAGTATACCCTCCGCCTTCTCGGTGAGCCTCCTAAACAGTTTCTCCGGTAGATTGTAGTCCTCCAGCTTGAGCTTGGCTACGGGCCTTACAACAGTTATCTCCCAGCCATCGCTGAGGGGAGGCCTCGTTATCACTATCCTATAATTCCTGAGCTGTATTATCGTCGACCCCGCCCTGTCCACCTCTATAAAGCCGTCCTCCATTATAGAAGCCTCTATGATCTCCCTCGCTATTTCCTCTATCTCGCTGCGCGACAGAGGCCTGTCCGAGAGCTTGACGAAGGCCCAGCTGCCAGGCCGCCCTACCTTAGCTAGGGGCGGAGTCCTCTCCTTCAGGTGGACGCTCATAGTCTTCTCGTCGAAGAACTCCTCTATCTTGAGCCTCCCGCCGGGTCTGCGCCCCGTGAAGAGCGTCTTAACCCCCATCGCTCTCGAAGCTCTAGCCTGTATGGGGTCGCTAGTTACTAAGATAGCATTACTCTTCCATGCATACCGTCTGAGCAGCGACTTGACATCGTCATACGACTCCGGTCTGACCTTTAAGTCCTCCTCCACGACTATGATGTCTACCCCCTCGAGAGGGGTCTCCATTAGCGATGCCAGTTCCTGGAGACCAGCTATCCCCGCGCTCCTCCCCCTCTTAGCCTCCATGTAGAAGTATTCTATCACAGCGTTGTGGATAACGACTCTACCCTTTATCTCTCCCGCTTCTATTAGCCTCCTAGCAGAGCCGTCCAATATGCTGTCTAAGTCGAGCACATAAGTCTCCTCTTCCGCACTCATTATCTCATCATCCCTTGCACCTGACACCCAGATTCAGGTTACACGCCGGGAGGATTAAAGGTCTCGCTGCAGCTATTAGGCTTGGGTGCCTGCAAATGGTTGAGATCCTCGTCCTCGCCTCAAAGATATACACCGGGAGGAGGGTACTTAGAGGAGGCTATGTCTACATTAGAGACGGCGTCATAGAGAGTGTTGGCGAGGGGCCGGTGCCGGAGGACCTCACCTACGCGGCCTTAGTGCTGGGCGGCGAAGGTAGAGTCGTCGCTCCCGGGCTAGCCGTTGCAGCCGATGTAGCAGCCTACCCTTTCAGGCATCTATTCCCGAGCCCTGAGAGGCGCCGCGAACTCTACAGAGCCATGGGATTGGAGGCCCAGTTTGCAGCATCGCTCCCTGCGGTCTACGAGCTACACGTTCACGGCGTGACAACAGTGTTCGTCGAGAGTGAGAACTCAGACTTAGCACTGAAGCTACTAGACTCTATAGGCGGTTTCTACGGTGTAGCTGTAAACTCGTGCTGGGGTCTAGAGCCCCCTGAGACTCCTAAAGCGCTTTCAGGCTCCGTCAAGGCCGGCGGCTGCGGAGGGCCTCCGATGCTAGAGTCCAAGCCCGTATATAAACCGGGCCTGCTAGGTAGACCGTGGACGAGTTCGCAAAAGCTGAGGGAGGCCTCGGGAGCCGACGGAGGCTTCATAGAAGAGGGCTTGAAGGCCGAGCTAGCGGTTTTCGACTTCTCTAGGCCCCCGGGCATGATGCTAGACCTATTCGACCTCGACCTAGACGTTCTCTACTCGCTTGGACTTAAAGTCGAGAGCCTGGTTGCCGGGGACGACGTACTCGTAGACGGCGGCGACCACTTATATATAGTTGAAAAACACTTCAAGGAGGCTAGAAGGCTCGCAGAGAGGGTCCTCAGGAAGGAGTAGCGCCCTCAGCGCAGGGTGATACCTGGGTTTCACGGTCGGAGGCACCAGTTATACGAGGCCACGGTAACCATTATTTGGTGTCGCGATGTGAAGGGCCTGATCGCTGTGAAAGGCGAGCCCTCCTCATTCACAGTGTACTCTAAGCTACATCCGCTTGCAGAGGAGAGAGCCGGTAGGGCTCTTAAGACCGTTGCTCTAGGCTCGTCGGCCCTAGCGCGCATACTCTCCTCGTCCGACGAGTTCAAGGTTACTATAGAGGGGAGGGGCTTCACGTTTTCAATGACGTGCAGGGGGCTACACTGCGTCGGCGTCGGAGTCTTTGAGGAGGGCTCGAGAGGCCCCGGAAGCGGTGAAATGGGCGATCCTGAGGGGCTCAGGAGTTCTGGCATGCACCTGGCACAACTCCACTAGCCTCTTAGCAGCCCCCACATAGCCGGGTAAACCCCACACGGATATGAAGAGCCTTCCCCGCCTGGTTTCCACGGGCTTGACGCTCGCCACCACAGACTCCACGATTCTAAGTCTTATATCCAATAGTGGTAGTCGCGAACTCATTAATCCCCTCCTTAGACTCTCGAGTGACGGCATGTACTTGTAAACATAAATCACGGGGCTGCCAACAAGTTTCATAACCGTTCTAGGGCTCACAACGTTGAACCCTGCTATAGTCACGCTATCTAGGAGCAGAGGCGCGCCCCTAGCCCCTACTTCCTCTATAAGCGCTGCCACTATACTCGACGCCTCGAGGCCGTCTACCCTGACAGGTGCTATCGAGGCTGATAGGGGCCTGGAAGCCTCTATGCTCCAAGCTATGCAGGCTACGACAGTGAAGCCGGACCCCCAGCCCAGCTTCCTCACTATCCCGTCGTCGCATGCTACCACTAGGCCTTCCCGGCTTTCAGCTTTCGTCACCGTAGACCAGCCTTGCTATTGTCGGGTCGTCTCCCAGCGCCTCGAGCACCGCGTTAATGTCAGCGTCTACTACTGCCTCCCTCGTTTTTCCGTACCTTCCGCGGCTTACAACCCTGCTCCTCACTATCCCCAGCATGTCCAGCTCGCTCAGTATGCCCGAGACTCTTCTCAGAGTTACATGTTCTAGGCCTAGCTCCGCCGCAAGCCTCTTATACTCCTCATACACCTCGCCGGTGGAGACGCTACGGCCCCCTCTAGACTCCTGGAGCCTTATGATTGCCAGGAGCACCAGCTTCGCGTGGAGAGGGAGGCCCCTCACAACTTCGCCCACTCTGTCCCTCTCTATCTCTACCCTCGCAGCGTATACGTGCTCCTCAGTCACCATGGGATCACCCCTTCTCTCAGCTATTTCACCTGCCACCCTCAACAGGTCAAGGGCTCTCCTAGCGTCGCCGTGCTCCCTTGCCGCTAGAGCGGCGCAAAGGGGCACGACACCTTCAGATAGCACGCCGGGGTTAAACGCCTCTCTAGCTCTCTCCTCGAGTATATCCCTTAACTGCGGAGCCGTGTAAGGCTGGAAGACTAGCTCCACCTCGCCAAGGCTGCTCCTAACTCTGGGCTCAAGGCTCTCAACGAAGCTAAGACTATTGGTTATCCCTACCAGGCTTATCCAGGCCCTCCCGCCGAGGTCCTGATTCGCCCTGGTCAGCCTGTAGAGCAGGTCCTGGCCCCCGCTCCTCTTAGAGAGAAAGTCTATCTCGTCCAGCACTATGATGTACACTCCCCCGAGCCTGGAAACCTTCTTCATCACGCGCTCGTACACTTCGCCGACGCTGAGCCCCGTGAACGGGACCCTCAGCCCTATGCCCTCAGCTATAGCCGCGACAACCCTGTAAGGCGTCTCCCTCTGCCTGACATTGACATAGATCCCCTTAACGGCGACGCCGATCTCCCTAGCCCTCGACTCAAGCCTCAAGAGTACGTGACGCGCTACCGCAGTCTTGCCGGTACCTGTAAGCCCGTAGAGGAACGCGTTGCCCGGCTTCTCGCCCCTGAGGGCGGGGGCTAAGACCTCAGCAAGCCTTCTAAGCTCCTTCTCCCTATGAGGCAGCGTGTCTGGCACATAGTCCGGTAGGAGAACCCACCTCTTCCTGAATATCCTACGCAAGAGTGCCTTAGAGAACACGTCCTCCAGCGGGTCAGAGACGCCGCGCGTCCCCGCCAAGACCGGTCCCAGGCTAAGGTTTCAACTGGATCCTATCCGGGAAGCCAGGCCTAGTAACACCGGGTCTACCACGGGGAGTATGTGATGGTCATGGTGGACCGGCCGGGATTTGAACCCGGGACCTCCGCCGTGCGAGGGCGGCGCTCTTCCAGGCTGAGCTACCGGCCCACGTTCCATCCAACATCAAGTAGCACCGGAGCTTTAAAGGCTAGCGCCCTCTGTGGGCCCGCCCCGTCGTTCCCGCAGTAAAGCTGCTCTAAACAATTCTGGGTGCCCGCTAATACACAAACAATTATTTAAACTAAATTAATCTATAATTACGTGAAGGTGAGCTTTTATGGAGGTTATCGTGGAGGCTCGTTCAATAGCTAAGAAGTTCGGCGATGTAGTAGCTGTGAGGGACGTTAGCTTCACTGTGGCTAGAGGCGAAGTATTCTGCCTGGTGGGCCCCAACGGCGCAGGAAAGACTACAACTTTCAGGATCGTCGCGGGCCTTATAAGGCCTGATAAGGGCTTCGTCAGTGTCCTAGGAGAAGACCCCTACGCTATGGATCCCCGTGTAAGGAGGAAGATAACTTACCTACCTGAGGATGCAGGTGTTTACAGGAACCTCACAGGCCTTGAGTACTTGGAGGTGGTTGCCGGGGTATATGCGTCTAGCAGGGAAGAGTCGCGGAGGTTCCTTGAAAGGGGGATACAGCTTTCGGGGCTGGGCGAAGAGCTGAGGAGAAGAGCGGGTGGTTACAGCAGGGGCATGAAGAGGAGGCTAGCCCTTGCAGCCGCCCTAATGGTGGAGCCCGAACTGGCTATACTCGACGAGCCCACGGCGGGGCTCGACGTATCTCACTCGCTCGCAGTGAGGAACACGATAAAGAGTTATGTAAGGGAGAGCGGGTCTTCGGCGCTGGTGTCGAGCCATAACATGCTGGAAGTGGAATATCTCTGTGATAGAGTCGCTATAATATCCCGGGGGGTCATAGTCGCCGAGGGCGCGCCCGGCGAATTAAAGGACGAGTATGGAGCCTCCAACCTCGAGGAAGTCTATATAAAAATCGTGGGTGGAGGCGCTTGAGGAAAGAGCTTATAATTAAGGATACTAAGGAGCTAGCCAGAGACAAGTATATACTCTTCAACATCATAGTAATGCCGATAGTGCTAGTAGGCCTTCTAGCCGCCATAACCCTACTATCCGTTGAGCCTCCCGCAGAAGGCGAGGCTGTGAAGCCCCCCGCAGCCCTTGTACTAGAGGACCCCGGCGATCCTAGTGCTATCAGGCTGGCAGAGGTCCTGGGATGGCCGGTTTATGACAGCCTGGAGGAGGCTCTGGAGGGTTATAACGTTGTAGTTGTCGTGCCCAGCGGCTTCAGCGAGAATCTAGAGCTTGGGATACCCGCCCCGGTTACAGTCTACGTTGTGGTCGAGGAGCCGAGCCTAGCCGCCTTGCTATCCCAGGGCCAGATCCTAGCAGCCCTAGACGACGCTGCACGGCTCTTAACAGCCGAGCTGAGAGGTGTGTCCCTGGAGGCTTTAACATCCCCCCTCACGGCTTCGACCGTGTTCCTTTACAGGGGGAGCGAGGTAGGACCTAGCGACTTGATATTCATGATCGGGTTCCCCTTGCTGGCTGGTTTCATCGCCTTCGCTCTGGGCGCAGTTGCTGTCCAGATAGGCGCTATAAGCATCGCGGTGGAGAGGGAGGCCAGGACGCTTGAAGCGCTGCTAGCTATGCCTGTGTCCAGGCTCGAAATAGCCTTTTCCAAGCTGGTCGCGGCCACCCTGATAAGTGTTGTAGCAGCGATAGTGTTCGAGGCCTCGTTCATAGCTTACGTCTACCTCTCGGCCAGGCTAACCCTCGAAGGCGGCGAGGGGGCCTCTGCTATACTCTATGAGGCCCTCAGCTACCTAGCCGAGAGGCCTCTAGCCCTAGCAGTAATTGCTCTAGTAGCAGTAGCTTCCACCCTCAACATGGCCCTACTCGGCATACTGGTGGGCTCGCTCTTCGCGGGTGATATAAGGGGCGCGGTGGTGTCTTCTAGCTACCTCTCGCTTTTAGCGGGCATTCCTGTGCTCTACGAGGCTGTGGCTTTCGCGGGGGGGCCTAGCCCTGCCCTGCTGGCTCTCTTCCATGTAAGCCCGATCTACTATCCCTTCTCGGTGGCCAAGGGCTACGCGGCAGGTGATGCAGCGCTAGCACTCCTCTACGTTGTTGTAGAGGCCGTCTACATAGCCGTTGCTGCTATCGCCGCCGCTAAGTTGCTGAGCAGCGAGGCCGTTGTTAGGAGTCCAGAGTTCCGAGGCATCCTCAAGAAGCTGAGGAAGTGAATTAAGCCGCGGTCGCCGATCGAGGGCTTCCTCATAGCGCGCGGCTCGGACGCGTCGTCAGCGCTCATCCCATAGCTTATTTAAGGCCGAGCTTAGCTTTAATCTCGTTAATGCCCTGAGACTTGAGGTCTATCACTATGGGTTCAGGCACGAATATGTCCTTCACTTTCTCTACCTCGCTCTTAAACGCCTCATCCAGGGCCCTTGGAGTCGGAGGAGTGTCTACCCCGCATACCTCCCTCTGCCTAGCCACTATATCGTAGACCCCGATCCTCCTAGCCTCCTCGACTATCTCGTCCTTATCATGCCCCGCGAGAGGCCTTAGCACAGGTAGCTTGAGACCCTCGCTGATCAGCCTCAGATTCCTCACAGTCTGGCTGGCCACCTGGCCCACGGACTCCCCAGTAACCAGGGCTTCCATGCCCTCCCTCACCGCTAGCTCCTCTGCATGAAGCATCATGAGTCTCCTGAGGACTAGGGTGCGGTAGCTCGGCGCGACTAGGCCGTTGACCACCAGAGCGGCGCCTCTGAAGTTGACTACGTAGAGCCTCGGCCTGTGGCCGAAGGCCCAGTTATCTGCCAGATACTTGGCAGCTTCCACCGCCACCTCCAGAACATCTGGGAAGCCGAAGTCGTAGAAGGCCAGGTGGGCTGGGACGCCTCTCTTCATGATCCTCCACGCCGCAACCGTCGAGTCGAACCCGCCGCTAAATAGGACTAGGGCGGGCTCCTCGCTGCCTATGGGTAGCCCGCCGGGCCCCTGGACTACAGTGTCGTAGAGGAAGGCAGTCGGCCCTCTAACCTCCACGTAGGCCACATACTCCGGCGACTTCAAGTCCACCCTGGGCGCTCCCAGCTCTATGAGCGCCCTTCCCAACTCTTTTTCAACGTCTTTACTAGTAAAAGGCTCGACGCCGCTCCTCCGAGCCCGGACCATGAACGAGGATCCCTTAATCCTTCCGGAGAAGAATCGTGCAGCCTTGGCTACTAGATCGTTCAAGTCCCTGTAATCGATCTTGTAAGCGGGGCTGGCGCTCTTCACGCCGAACACCCTCGCAGCCCTAGCCGACGCCTTAACAGCCTCTTCCTCGCAGCTCAGCCCCTCAACTATGATTCTACCCCTTACCCTCTCTACTCGTCCCCGGACGCCGCCGGACTCCAGCGACTCCCTGATAGCGCCTACTAGCAGCTTCTCCATTCTATTCCTAGCCTGTTCTCCCTTAACCGCGACCTCCGCGTACCTGACCAACGCAACCCAGCTCCCAGAGGCTTCAACCATGACTGCTAGTTCACCCGCAACCCATTATCACTGTTATCTCCCGGCGTTGGGTTTAAGTCTAGGGCGGTGAATCCTTGGCTGTAAGGATTGCCTCATTCAAGTGGCACGACTCGGGCTATGCTATAGCATCGTCTACAGAATACGGATTGCTAGTGGTATTTGATAATCTGCGCGTCGAGTTCTCCCAAAGGGAGATATCGCTTGAAGGGGTCTATGAGGGCATGAGGGAGCACCAGTTAGACTCGAGGGGGTCCAGAAAAGTGCTGTACATCGACCTAGCGTTTCCTGCTAAGGGCGTTAAAGAGCCGCGGGGGGTTGTCTACATGAAGAGCGCTGAGATCAGCATGGGAGCGTTTGGCATAGTCTACAGCCCCCTCGAGCCCATCGGCTCCTACCTCACTATATACCCCCCGCCCGGCAGCCTATATGATAACGCCACTATAAGCCCCGACAAGATAGCAGTCTTCATGCTGGGTAGGAGGCAGGTTTACTTCATGGAGGAAGATAGCGTTAAAAAGATTATACTCGTTTAGGGCGGTGAGAGACCATGATGATCAGGGTTAACGTGGAAAGGGCTGTAAAGGTCGGCGAAGCCATAGCCAGGATAGGCATCGAGAGGGCCATCGACGACTTCACGGACCCTCGGTTTTACCCGCCACGGGACGCTCCGAGAGAGACTATAGCCATGTACTTCCTCGTAATGGTGGCTATGGATCACAGGCTCAGCAGGCCAGGCAGGCCATACGAAGCCGTGGTAAGCGGCGAGAGATTCCATGGAGCCGACCTCCTCTATAGGCTGGGCGCCGAGAAGCTCAGGAGCGACCCCGAGTTTTTCACAGCAGAGAGGCTATCAAGGATCACTGCAGATGAAGTAAAAGAATGGCTTTCAGCTGGCGAGGCTAAACCCCCCGACGCAGACTTGAGGGCTAGGCTCCTGAGAGACCTGGGGAGGAAGCTTCTCTCCCTGTATGAGGGCTCAGCTTACGCAATAATAGCAGAGTCGAAGGGTTACCTTAGAGCGGGGGCGGGAGAGGGTTTCATAGACAGGCTTAAGGTGTTCGCAGCATACCAGGACCCCGTCGAGAAGAAGGCCTTCCTCCTCGCCAAATTCCTTGAGAGGAGGAATGTAGTGAGGTTTCTCGATCCCGAGAACAAGGAGGTCCCCGTGGATAATCACCTCGTGAGGATAGCGGTAAGGCTGGGCATAGTAGAGGTAGACCCTGCAACTCTGGAGAGGATTAGGTCCCAGGTCGAACTCGACTGGAGAGAGGACGTGATGCTCAGGCTCGCCACTAGGTCCGCGTATAAGAAGGTGGCACAGGCCGCGGGCGTAGATCCCTTCCTGCTAGACGACTTCCTGTGGATGTTCGGGCGCAAGTGCTGCACTAGAGAGGCCCCCTCCTGCAGGCACGGATGCAGAAGTGACTGCGAAGCTATCGGGGGGTGCGCGGGTGGGGCCTGCTCTCTCAGTAACGTCTGTGAGGCGTACTCAAGGGAGGACCTTATGGTGCCCGAGCATAGGTTCTTGAACACTTGGTGGTATTGAGGGGCAAGTCGCCGGGAAATCAATTACAGTATTATGCTTCTCCAATTACAAGTCTAATGGGCAGGCTGGGGTGTAGGGGGCTTGGCGGCGGACTCGATAGGAGAAGTCTGGAACTACAGGGGAAAGGGCGTGGTCTCGTACTCCATGTCCTCGCCCGGCATAGCGCTGGGCATAGGAGGTGAGACTCAGCGGAAAGCATCTATAAAGATACCGCTCCCTAGGCCTGAGGGCTCTGAGGCCTCTACAGGGTTTCTAAGCATAGGCGTGATCACCCCTCCGGGGCTGAGGCTACCTGTGAGATGGAAGATAACCCTTAACAATACAAGCATATCAAGGGAGCTGAGGCCCCAGGTGTCGTCGAGCCTTGACGACGGGCAGACTTACCATAAGGTGGTGTTTGATGTCACGCCCCTAGCTAGGATGAAGCTCAGCGGAAGAGAAGTACACCAGCTAACAGTGATCTACGACGGATTCCAGCCCATACTACTCAACGATGTCACGCTGGCAGTCTTATTCGAGGACGAGGAGTCTAGGACCTCAGCATCGCTATTCAGCGGTGCCAAGAGCCTCGAGCCGGGCGGCAAGGTCATAGTCTACTCTAGGCTCGGCGAGTACCTGGGAGGAGTTAGGAGAGCGGCAGCCATGATATATGCCCCGTCGACCCAGAGCAGGCTCAGATTCGTGGCAGGGGGGAGTGAGCCCAGGTACAGCTCGGGGCCTGGGGCTAAGGCCGTGGAGACCGAAGTGCCTTACAAGGGCTATGAGGTGCCTGTTGCGGTGGTCTACGAGGAACCCGAGAACCCCATATACCCTAAGACGGCCGTAGCCAGCGACATAGTCGTAGTTGAGAACAGCGTTGAAGGCCCCCTACTAGAGCTCAAGGATGTAAGCATAGAGCGCGCTAAGGCCGGCAAGGCCGTGATGACACTCCAAATCAGGAATAGGGGTTCGCGCGACTGCGACTCAGCCAAGCTAACAGTGATGGCTGAGGACCTTACCTTGGCGGTTAAGGAGCTAGGTTCCATACCCCAGGCCTCGGCCCTCGAGAACCTCGTCGAGTTCTACTTGCCGCCGCACGTAAGCAGGATTAACGTGAGGATCGAGTGGAAGGTTAAGGGCTTCCCCCTGGTGAGGGACGCAATAGTGAACGTCAAACCCTGACCCTCCCCTTCCGGTGGACTAGCTCCCTCAGGGGAGCGGCAAGGTTGTAGCAGTCTCCCTTATCCTCTACGAAGCCCTTCTCGACGAGCCTAGCGATAACTTCCTCTGGGTTCTGCACGCCCCTAGCCTTAAGCTCCTTGACGGCTCTCACCACGCCCACGGACAGGCTCTCTATGAAGTAGTTGAGGACCTCCCTCTCCTCGGGGCTCAGCCTCTTGGCATCTTCCAGCATCCTGTAGGCTTCGGCTAGGTCCTCCACGGCCTCCGCCTCCCTCTAGTATAGAGGGGCCGGGGCGGAGCCATTAATCCCTGGCAGGCCGGGCGAGAGGGTGCCACTACTGTGGGTAGCAGGCTACTGCGTGAAATCGCTAAGGAGGTTCTGGGCGAGGAGAGGGCTAGGAGCATATGGAGTAGGATAGACGTTATAGGGGACATAGCCGTAATTAAGAGGCCGCTCCGCGACGCTCCGAGCCTCGAGGAGTACAGGCTTATAGCGGAGAAGATACTCGAGAGGATGCCCTACATCAGGAGCGTGTGGCTTCAGACGGGCTCGGTCGAGGGCGATTTCAGGCTTCGAGGGGGCCTAGTCCACCTGGCCGGTGAGAGGAGAACCGTGACTATCTACAGGGAGCACGGATGCTCCTTCAAAGTAGACATAGCCAGGGTCTTCGTGACACCTCGCCTAAACTATGAGCACCTGAGGGTGGCCAGGCTAGTGAGGCCCGGGGAGGCTGTGCTCAACATGTTCGCGGGGGCGGGTATACTGTCGATAGTGATAGCCAAGCTCGCTAAGCCCTCGATAGTGTACAGCATAGACATAAACCCCGCAGCCTACGAGCTAATGAAGGAGAACGTGAAGCTGAACAGGGTTGAAGACGTAGTAAAGCCTCTTCTAGGCGACGCGGCCGAGGTCGTGTACAGGGGTCTCAGGAAGAGCAGCGACAGGGTCTTAATGCCTCTGCCCGCCCTAGCCCTCAAGTACATGGATGCAGCTCTCGCAGCCCTCAGGGGCGGCAGGGGCTGGTTACACGTATACCTCCATGTAGAGCGCGTCAAGGGCAGCGGCCATCTCGAGAAGGCTGTGAGCGCCGTGAAGGCTCGGGTCGAGGAGCTCGGCTGGGGGCTTGCAGCCGCTAGGGCTAGAGTCGTGAGGAGCGTAGGTCCTCGCCTCGTACAGGTGGTAGTCGATGCTGAGGTGGAAGAAGCCGGACATTAGGTCGGTGCTATTCGAGGAGAGGCTTATCGGGTACCTGGACCCGGGGGCCGAGCGCTACTTAGCCCCCCTGAACGAGCCCCCCAAGCTATACACTACAAGCAGCTGCACCGGTAGGATAGCAATAGTCGAGGGCAGGTTCCACTGGCTCAGAGACGACGCCAGGATAGTATTCAAGAGCCACGACCCCATAACCGTTCACGACGTAGAGAGGGTGCTCAAAAGGCCCTTCAGCGACCTATGGCTCAAGGCGACGGGCCCAATACTGCACCTCAGAGCCTACAGCCTGGAATGCGCCCTAGAACTCCTAGACGCGGCAAGGCAGTCGGGCTTCAAGCACAGCGGGCTGATATCAGCCGGCGAGACCGGCTACACAGTGGAGGTCATGAGCAGCATACAGCTAAACGCCCCATTAAGGCTTGGGGGCGTAGACATGCTAGCACGCGAATCCCTGGATAGGCTGGTGGAGCTATCGAACAGAGCACTAGAGGAGGGGAGGAGGAGGCTGGAGCAGCTAGCCCGGGCTGCGGAGAAGCTTAGATCGTGCTGGTAACTGCAAACACCACCCCGCCCCCAGTTATATCATCTGCACTCCAAGCCTGGAACGGGGCGTTGACTGGGCCTCTTGACCCGGGGATACGGGTGAGGCTGCTCAGCTACACGGCTGAGGGGGAGCGTCTGGTGGCGGCTGCGAGCAAGGTCTCGCTCTCCCGGAAGCCCCTCAAGGACCTGCTGGCCATGGACGAGGGGGAGGTTGAGCTGTGGATTAGGGAGACGTTCAGGAGGATGCACTTCAGCCCCTGGGAGCACTCGGTGTACACGTTCGCCGTCGAGGGGCTCTCCAGGGTGGCGAGCCACCAGCTGGTGAGGCACAGGGTGGCGAGCTACACCCAGCTCAGCCACCGCTACAGCGAGGGCTACCTGAGGGCTATGGCGCTGGAGGCGTGCAGGCTAGCCGGGCTCCCCTGCCCCGCGAGCCCGAGGGAGGACCCTGGGGGCCGGAGGCGCGCGTACGAGCTCTACTCCAGGGCGCTGGGGGAGGCGCTGGGGCTGGGCGACGGGGAGCTGATACGGGTGGCGTGGCTGGGCTTCGTCCTCCCCCCGGGCCCGGGGCACAGGCTCGTCGACTACGCCTACGAGTACCTGCGCGCCGCCTCCCGGTACTACAGGCTCCTCGCCTCCGGTGCGAGGAGGGAGGACGCCCGCTACATACTCCCCCAGGCCCTCCGGACGAGGATAGTCGTGACGATGAACGCCCGGGAGCTGATACAGGTCTTCCTACCCCTCCGGATGTGCACCAGGAGCCAGTGGGAGCTAAGGCTCATAGCCTGGCTCCTCTGGAGGCAGCTGGCCAGGGTGCACCCCCGCCTCTTCCGCTGGGCCGGGCCCTCGTGCGTCCTGAGGGAGAACACGCTGAGAGCCGAGCCCGCGAGCCTACAAGACTACCTCGAGGGCAGGCAGCGCTTCACCCAGCCCAGGTGCCCGGAGCTGGTCGAGAACAAGGCGATACCCGCATGCCTCAGGGCAGCCGCAAGCCCCGCCTGGCAGGATGGCGAAGAGTATGAGTGAGCTTTAGATGGCTTGCTGCGTCGGCGAGCATTCTTAAACGTAATGGGTGCTAATTATTAGGGTTTAAATGGCAATATGCGTAAAAATATGGAGGGGCCTGATGTGCCCGCAACTGTAGGCGGGGAGATCAGGAGGGTTCAGAGGCTTGGCAGTAGCAGCCTCGTCGTGACGCTTCCCAAGAGCTGGGTTAGGAGCCTCAACCTTAAGCCAGGCGACCCCGTGTACGTTGTCGTTGAGGGCAGGAGTGTCAGGGTGATGCCCGTCGAAAACGAGGGCGTTGGTTCCGCGGCCTTTAGGGTTCAGGGCCTGGAGGAGGGGGAGGCTAGGAGGTTCCTCTGGTGCGCTTACGTCCTGGGCCCCGACGAGATACTGGTGGAGGCTGTGGGTGAGGGCGTCTACGAGGCCCTAAGGGAGGCATCTCTCAGCCTCGTGGGGGTCGAGGTCTCGAGGGAGGACAGGGGCGCTAAGATCAACGTCCTCGTCGACCCCTCAAAGCTGGACCCCAGGTCCTCGATAAGGGCTGTAGCGGGCGACCTGGAGGAGATCGTGAAGAGCCTGGTACGAGTCCTAAAGGGGGAGGCCGGCATGGACGAGGTCTCCCGGCTGCGCCGCTCGCTGACCAGGAGCCTAGCCCTGGTTGAGAGGAGCCTCATGGTCGCTCTCACTTCACAGCCTTCGCCCCAGAGCCCGGCGACTGTTAACACGCTCATAGCAGCCAACTTCCTCGGCCTAGCGGCGTCGACGTTCGCCGAGGCAGCAGAGCTAGCCGCCAAGAGCGGTGTGAGAGACGAGGAGGCGTCGAGGATGCTCGAGCAGGTGTCCAGGATAGCCATGGAGACTGCGCTAAACGTCGCATCACCCAGCCTGAAGAGGAGCAAGGAGCTGATAAACTCGGTCTCCAAGGCCCGCGAGGCAGTCATGAGCACCGCGCTCTCAGACTCGACCCCCAAGAGCGTCGCCATAGTCCTGACAATAGCGGCTGAGGCACTCAAGCACCTCTACGTAGCCACAACGCTATCATACTGCTCCGCGAGGATACTCTCAGCTAGGTCTTAGCCCTCCGACAATGACAACACCCGCTAAGAAATCACAACGCTTATACCTCCCCCAACGGAGACTCAAGACGCGGGGGCCCGTCGTCTAGCCTGGTCTAGGACGCCGCCCTTACACGGCGGAGGTCCGGGGTTCAAATCCCCGCGGGCCCACCACCCGCTGTTTCCTGATTAGACAACTTTTATCGATTTTATCTAATGTATCAGGTCTCTGCTGCATTAGCCATCGCCTCACGGCAAGCCAATAATGGCCGTTCATGCCGGCCAATGCACTCGTTATATGTAGCTGGCTAGGCGGATTAGAGGGGATGCGGAGAAGCTGAGCATAATTATCTATGTGTCCTCAATCGATGCTCTCAGCCGAGACCTTGACCTAAATGATAGGGCCGGGAGTATCATTGGAAGCAGCTGAGAGCCTGCTCAGATGAGATCAATAGTACTTTGAGAAAACACGACGTTAGACAAGCTACTGAGAAGCCCTGGGGAGCCTCCGCTCTGACTGTTAAGGCCTATGCATATTGGAGTGAGGGCAGGCGCCTCGCTAGCCACGGAAAGCTATGTTAGTGGACTAGCGCCGCCGAGATGTATATATATGCTTCTACGTCTACGAGGGCTAGTGCACTAAGAAGGGCGTTACAGCCGCTAAGAGGAGAGTTGAGAAGCTAGAGAGATAACCTTGTTAATAAAAGAAATACTCTAACATGTGCCCGGAGATTGTAATTGTGGTGCGGGGGGTGGGATTTGAACCCACGCAGGCCTACGCCATCGGGTCCTCAGCCCGACCCCTTTGGCCAGGCTCGGGCACCCCCGCGCCGTGATAGGTTTATCTCGGCTCTGGGGGGTTTAAGGGTTAAACTTTGTCTGTGAGCCTCATGGTCGGCGCTGGGAGGCCGCTTCTACAGGTATGATAGCGACTTGCCCGTCTCTGGGTGGAAGAGCCTCACCCCCTGGGTGTTCACTATAATCCTGACCGTCTGTCCTGTTTCTAGGAGCCTTGAGAGCATCTGGTGGCTCTCCATGGGCATTATAAGCCTCACTAGCTCCTCGGACCCCTCCTCCCCCACCTGGACTACGACTAGGAGGTCTCTCCCCATAGGCTCCACAGTGTAGATCTTGCCTGGTATGCCCTCCTCGGAGTCGATCACTATCTTGGCGTCCTCGGGCCTGAAGCCGACGATCGCCTTGTCCAGGCCCAGCTCCACGGCCCTCTTGTGGAGCTTCTCGGGCACTCTTAGGGAGCCCCCGCTGAGGTACGCTATTGGGGCCTCGGGGTCTAGGGTGGCCTCGAGCAGGTTCATAGGCGGCGTGCCTAGGAAGCTGGCGACGAACGTATTGACGGGTTCCCTGTACACGTCGTCCGGCCTCCCCACCTGCTGGACCCTGCCCTCGTTTATCAGCGCTATCCTATCCGCTATCGCCATGGCCTCGGACTGGTCGTGCGTCACGTGTATAGTGGTTATCCCCAGCTTCCTCTGCAGTCTTTTCAGCTCGCTCCTCACGTGTATCCTGAGCAGGGCGTCCAGGTTGCTCAGAGGCTCGTCAAGCAGGAGCACCTGCGGCTCCTTGACGAGGGCCCTGGCTATGGCTACCCTCTGCTGCTGGCCGCCGCTAAGCTGCCAGGGGTACCTGTCTAGTAGGTGGCCTATCCTTAGCATCTCAGCCACGCTCTTAACTCTCCTGGCTATCTCGTCCTCCGGCATCCTCCTGATCCTCAGGGGAAAAGCTATGTTGTCGTAGACCCTCATGTGGGGGTATAACGCGTAGTTCTGGAAAACCATGCCCACGTTCCTCTCCATCGGCGGCTTATGGGTCACGTCCCTGCCATCGAAGAGTATCCTCCCTCGGGTCGGCTTGTATATCCCGGCTATCATGTAGAGTATCGTGGACTTGCCGGAGCCGCTGGGGCCCAGGAGAACCATGAACTCGCCGCTCTCTATAGTCAGGTTGACGTCCCTGACAGCAACAACCCTGCCGTCGAAGATCTTGGTGACCCCCTCAAGCCTAACCTCGACCAACTAGAAGCACCCCGCGCAAGGTGGGGGTCACGGCCTTCAACGCGGCCCCTTAACACTACTCGGGAGCCCCTCGAATTTAATATTTTCTCCATTTGCCCGAAGCTAGAGCGAGCAGTGATACAATGCCGGGGGACGCCGCTATGACCACAGCCACGGGGAGGGGCGCAGCCAGGGCGGCCAGCGGCGCGGCAGCCCCTGCCAGCGACGCGGCGACTGCCTTGGGCCCGCGCAGCCACCCCACGAGCGACGTATAGGGCTGGAGGGCCAGCCACTGCGCGAGGGCTAGCAGCAGCGACCAGGGCGCCGGGTCGTAAGACCCAGCCATGGCCGCCATGCGGGGAGCCGCGGCCAGCGCGTAAAGCGCTGATGAAGCGTATGCGGGTAGAGCCAGCGCCAGCAGCCTCGACTCGGAGCGCCCAGCGCCCAGGGAAGCCAGGGCCGCCACGGCCGTCAGCGCCAGGGCCATGGTCGGCACTGTGAGGCCGGAGGCCAGCGACGATGCGACAGCTAGTGCGGGGGCCGCGGGCGGTGGCGGCATGCGCCTGACAGCGTGGACTGCTGCCAGGGAAAGCGCGGTCAGGGCCAGGGCCAGCTGCAACGGCGAAGGGCTCACCGCTGACAAGGCCGCAGCAGCCACCACTATAGCCCACGAGAGGGCCGCGTACACCCTCAAGCCTCGAGCACCCCGCGGCCTAGCACGACTGAGCCCGTCAGGCCCGCCTCCTTCACGCGCTCGCAGAGGGCGGGCGACGCGATTACTAGGAGCCTGGCGGCAGCGGCCTCAGCCAGCCTTGCAGCCTCCGCGAGGGCCCTGGAGGCCGAGGGCCCGGGGGCGGCCGCGTCCTCGGGCCTGCTCCAGGCTAGGACCTCCTCCAGAGCCGCCAGAGCCTCCCTCGCAGGCCCCGGCGGCCGGGTAACCCAGCCAGCACCCGTGTAGACAGTAAAGCCCATGATGCCGCCCGAGGAGGCAACTGCCAACGCTATCCCCGAGGCCAGCCTCATAGCCCTGTCTGCCAGCGTCGACCCAGGCCTTCCCAACCAGGCGGGCCTCGAGAGGTCTACGAATACGTGGATCCTGGCGCCGGCCTCGGGCAAGGGCTCCCACGCCATCAGCCTCCCCGCCCGGGCCGAGGCCGACCAGTGGATCCTCCTGGCGTCGTCCCATGGGGTCCACTCCCTTACAGTCCACAGCTCTACGCCGCCGCCCCTCACGCCGGCGGCCTCGACGCCAGACTCTACTAGGGGCGGCCCGGCCGGCTCCCGCCGGGGCTTCACAGGGGCTAAGGCTCTGGCCTCATATAAAGCCTCCAGGGCCACCAGGCCGAAGCCTGACACCCACAGGACCCTAGAGCTGCGGGACTCCGAGAGGCCCGGGGCAGCCCTCACCGTGTAACTTGCCCTGAACCAGCCGCCCCAGCCCGCCACCAAGGGCTGCCTCTCCACGAGCCTAGTCCACGGCTCCTCCCGCACCTCCAGGGAGCCCTCGAGCCCCGGGGCCTCCAGCTCCAGGCTGGCATGTATTAGCTCGCGGCCCCCCGAGGCGCACCTCACGAGCCTGGACGAGGCTAGCGCCTCCGAGGACCTAGCCAGCACAGCGGCGTCAACGGCCATCATGGCGGCGGCAAGCGAGAGGGCTAGTAGAGCCAGACCCTCTCCCT
The DNA here is from genome assembly GCA_027051095.1 of Acidilobaceae archaeon. Classification (GTDB taxonomy): domain Archaea; phylum Thermoproteota; class Thermoprotei_A; order Sulfolobales; family Acidilobaceae; genus Aeropyrum. Next base: position 48,615 of record JALUAM010000033.1, read on the forward strand.
GGAATGCCAAGTAGGCTAGGGCGGTCGCGGCGGAAGCTAGAAGCGGCAGTGCAGGGCCCGGGAGCGGCTTCACACGGCTAGGCCGCGCTACGGAGCAGGCACCCTCTCCAGGACCTCCTCCACGATCCTCCAACCCGTGACACCTGCAACTCTAGCCTCCGGCCTGGGGAACACCCTGTGAGTCAACGCAGCCATCGCAGCCTCCCTCACGTGGTCCGGCGTAGCGTAGGTCCTACCCTCCATCAGGGCCAGGGCCCTGGAAAGCCTGTACACGTCTACCGCGGCCCTGGGCGAAGCCCCGAGCCTAACAGAGGGGTGCCTCCAAGTCTCGGCCACCAGCGCCGCTATATACCTCCTAACGTTGCCATCCACGTAGACCCCCCTGGCCTCCCTCCTCGCAGCCTCTATGTCACCGGGTCCCGCCACCGGCCTCACAGGCCACTCGTAGACCGAGTCCGATGCCTCTATAACCTCCTCCAGCTCCTCGACGCTCGGGGGCCCCAGCCTTATGGACACGGTGAACCTGTCCAGCTGGGCCTCGCTGAGGGGGTAGACCCCCTCGCTCTCGAAGGGGTTCATGGTAGCGACCACCGTGAAGAGGGGCGAGAGCCTGTAGGTTCTGCCCAGGACCGTCACGCTCCTTTCCTGCATCGCCTCTAGCAGGGCTGAGTGCACGCGAGGACTAGCCCTGTTGATCTCGTCCGCCAGCAGGATATCCGTGAACACCGGGCCCTTCCTGAACACCAACCTGCCATCCCTCAGCGAGAACTGGCCCAGTAGGTCCATCGGCAGCGTGTCAGGAGTGAACTGCACTCTCCTGAATTTCAGGTTGAACGCAGAGGCTACGGCCCTAGCCATCAACGTCTTACCCGTGCCCGGAGGCCCCTCGAGCAAGACGTGGCCGCCTACAAGGATCGCTGCTACTATGAGCTTGAGCTCCCCAAGCCTGCCCCTAACGACCTTAGAAGCCTCGGAAAGAACCCTCTCAACGATCTCCGAAAACGCCATCCAACCCTTCACCAACAATTAATATACACTTTTATACTGTATATCTCGTCGCGCGGGAGCAACATTATTTCGAGCGCCCAGGCCACAACCCAATTTACTACACGGTTAGGGAATACTGGTGATATAGGGGTTAGTCCGGCGTGCTCCACTCACCCGCGTGGGGCGTAGAGACGGATAGACACTATATTCCACCGCTGCTCCAGGCAGAGGCGGGCGAGGAGACTGTTATAGAGGGTTTTGAGGCTGGGGCGGGCGGCGTGCCGGTTCTACCCCAAGCTCTGGCCCCGGGGGTTCAGGGCGCGCCGTGGCTGGCCGTCCTAGCTGCCCTGGTTCTCGCAGTCGTAGCCGTAGCAGTCTACCTCAAGCTGATGCCACGGGCTCCCCCAGGGGTAGTGGTAGCTGGCTTCACAGGCACCCTCTCGAGTGCCGCGCCCGCAGCGCCCAAGAGAGGGGGCCTGTACAGGTATCTAGGCGACAAGGCGAAGGTTAGGAGGGCCCTAGACTCTGCGCTTAGGTCCTGCGGCCTCAAGCCGTCAACCACCCCTAGGATGGCTGGGAGCATGCTGGGCGTCGAGGGGTGGGTCTACGCTGAGAGGGTCCTCTACGGAGATGCTTGGAGACAGGAAGACGTGGATGGCGCCGTGGGCTTCGCGGACAGGCTGGCTAGGGCCTGCGGTGGCGGCGGTTGAGGCCGGCTCTCACTCTCACGATTCTGCCTGTGACAGCGCTCTCCCTCCTGGTAACCCTGGCCTACCTTGGGGGGCTCACGGGAGAGGCTCCATGGTGGAGTGGTAGCCCCCTCAACGAGGGCCCCCTAGGGACCAGCCTATTCGTTGAGGCACTGGAGGATTCTGGCTTCACTGTTGTGCTAGGAGGCCCCGAGGACGCCAGGCGCCTATTCGAGGCCGGCCTAAGGCCCCTATACATCGTGGTGTCGCCGGACCGCCCCGTGGACTCGAGCGTCGCATCCGAGATAGCCAGCCTCCTGAACTCGGGCCTGCTAGCCGGGCTGCTGGTAGCAGATGAGACCGGCAGGGCTAATACTCTCCTCGAGGCTGTCAGCGCGCCGAGGGTAGCGGGGCCCCTGGAGGGGGTCCTGGGGGCCTCGTGCCCCTGGTGGAACGGCCCTGTCTCTAAGCCTGGCCTCCTAGAGGGCCTGCCGCCGGGCTGGGAGGCTCTGTGCACCCACGAGAAGGGCCTGCTCGCAGCCGCGGGCTGGGCAGGCGACGCCCGCGTCGTTGTGGTAGCCGACTCCAGCATATTCACAAATTTCATGATAGCCGGGACCCCGCCCTTCAAGCCGTCTAGAGAGGCAGCCCTCAGGCTGGCGGACGAGGCAGCGGCAGGCTCAAAAGCCGCGGTAGTCGACGTCACAGCCCACGCCGTGGTCTACGAGCAGGGCCCCCTATACAAGCTCGCCACACTAGCTCTGAGGCTAGCGGCTGCAGCCCCAGGCCTAGCCCTCTCCTCGCCGGGAGCGGCGGCAGCGTTAGCGTCGCTCGCAGCCCTTACGATAGCCCTCTCGGCCCCCAAGCATCCGGCATGGCTCGCGTCGAGGCCAGAGTCGATAGGATTAAACGCTAGACGCCGGGCCATAGTGGTACGGGCCGGGCGGAGGCTGGAAGGGGTATAACGGCTTTGGCCTTGGGGAGTAGTAGGAGGCCCGAGGAGACCCTGCTTGAGGGGACCTCGCTCAAGGTTTACGTATACCTCCTGGAGAACGGGCCCGCCGGGCCCAGACAGGTGGCGAGGGCGTTAGGGGTCAGCCCTAGCACCGCTCATAGGCATCTGAGGAGGCTGGCCGAGGCAGGCCTCGTTAGGGAGACTAAGAGCGGCTACGAGGTAGTCAGGCTCGTTAAAATCGAGGGCTTCTTCTATGTGGGGCGCCGCCTAGTGCCCAGGCTGCTGGTGTACAGCGGGTTCTACGCGGGCCTGGCTGCTGGCTGGCTAGCCTGGGCGCTCTACACGGGGCCTAGCCCCGAGCTACTCCTACTGGCCGCCACCAACGGGCTAGCCAGCGTGATAATGGCTGCTGAGGGCATGTTAGCTCTGCGAAGGATAAGAGGCTGACGGTGCCCCGCGTTCTGGCCCCGGATCACGAGTGTTCCAGGGCCGCCACTAAGACCCCCTAAAGCCTCTATGAGCCTTGGAGGGGCGACTCGGCCATGGCAAACCCTGCTCTGGGCTCCCTGCTAAAGAGAAGCATCATAGCCTTCATAGTGGGGCTGACGGTTTCCATCCCAGCCTCATACATATTATTGTCTCCGACCCGGGGAGGCGGTGAAGCCGTTGATTTCCCGGAGGTGGGCCCCGTAGCCGCTGTTACCGTAGAAGTTGAGCGCGGCATTAAGCAGGGCGAGGGGGCTGGGCCGGAGGGCTCCGAGCTGCTACTAGCCATAGCTAGGATGGTGTCTGAGGCCGGCTACCTGGAGCAGCGGGCTGCGCCGCTCCCCGTTATCCCCGTTCAGGGCTACTATGAGGGGGCTACCGCTAGACCGCTAGGAGTGGTAGGCACTAACGTCCAGGTGGAGGGGGTCGACGAGGGCGATGTAGCCGATATAAGCGAGGACGGGAGGCTGGTAGCCGTTGCCAGAGGCTACAAGGTCCTAGTCTACGACCTAGAGGCTGGCGGCGCCGCAGCGAGCATAGAGGGGCCTGGGGGCAGGGTCGAGGCTCTCGCATTCGTGGAAAACAGACTGCTGGCGATAGTGTGGGGCGGGTTGAGGGGGTCCGAGCCAGGCTTCATACCATTCTACGTAGAGCTCTGGCTAGTCGACCTTGAGGACCCTGCTAAGCCGAGAGTAGTGGAGGCCCACAAGGTCTCCGGCAGCTACGTGGCCTTAAGAGTTGAAGGCGGCGACATACTACTGGTCACCGATGCCACGCCGGAGCCGAGAGCCCCCGCCATGCCCTGGCTCGGCTCTGAGCCTCTAACAGATGAGAGCCTAGCAGTGTTAGATCCCCTTCCCCTCAGGCTCGTACAGGTAACCCTGATAAAGCCGGGGTCCGGCGCCGAGAGCATTGTCACCGCCACGGGAAGAGGCGTGAGGGTTGTGGCGGGCGATGGAGTTCTGGCGCTTGCCTGGAGCACGCCTTACAGTCCTTCAAGGCTCGAGCAGATACTCTTAGAAGCTGCCTCTGAAGCTGGCATAAGCTATGAGCGCCCGACCCGCGAGGCTGGAGGCCCGATTAGGCTAGCCAGGCTCCTAGCAGCCCTAACAGCCCCGCGTGGTTACGAGACTGCCGACAGCATAACTGGAAGGCTGGCTGAGAAGGTGAGGTACGCTATCGAGCCCTACACTACGATAGCGTTTATAGGCTACGAGGGCGGCTTGAGGCTTCTCGGGACGGCGGAGGTTCGGGGGGTTCTGCTAGACCAGTTCGCCCTCCACCCTCTAGGCAACGGTCTCTTCGTAGCAGCCACCACCGTATTCGAGCCCGTTGTCTTCAAGCCAGGAGTATACCCGCTCCTAGCAGCCGCTGAAGAGCCTACCCCAGTCACCGTGATAATAGAGGGCGGCGAGGCTCCCAGCAGGACCTTCACCGTCGGGGAAGCCGGGTTGAGCAGCCCGCTCTTACGCGTATACGCGGTAGCCCTAGCCCCCGTATTCTATGGGGAGCCTGTATACAACTCCGTCTACGTGGTCTCAGCCGACGGCAGAATAGTCGGTAGCCTGGAAGGCTTCGGCGAGGGGCTCAGGCTGAGGGCAGCCAGGCTGGTCGAAGACGTATTATATATAGTAGCCTACACTTCTATAGACCCGGTCTACGTGATAGACATAGCTGACCCGGAGAACCCGGAGCTCCTAGCAGCACTGTACATGCCGGGATGGAGCGAGTATCTCCACTACTTGGGCGGCGGGCTCCTCCTCGGCGTAGGCTACACAGACGACTTCAAGAACAGAATAGTTCTTATAGACGTCAGCAACCCAAGCAACCCAGTCTTGATAGACGAGGCCGTTGTGAGCGGCGTTAGGCTTGCTATCGCAGAGGACGAGTACCACGCGTTCAACTTCGACCCGGAGACCAGGAGAGCATACTTCATAGCAATCAACCACCTCGGCTACGGCATAGGAGTCCTAGCGGTAGAAGCGTCTAACGATGGCCTCAAACTAGTAAAACTAATAGAAGCCTTCGGGGCTATGAGAGTATTCGCGGCGGGCGACAAGCTAGTAATAGCCGCGTGGGACTACATAGCGCTCTACGACAGGGAAACGCTAGAACCCATAGCAAAGCTGCTACAGGAAGATAATAAAGGCTGAGCCCAGCCATTTTAAGCTAAGGTTCTACTCGTTTTGACGGCTATAAAAGCCTAGTCATTTTGAAACTCACACCAAATTAAATAATATTTAAATTTTATTTTATATAATATAAATAATTGGTTGTCTGTAATAATTAATATTTAAATTAAGATAGCGGACTTGTTAATGAAATTTTTCTCAAATTCACAACCTAAAGCTAACTCTAGACCCGGCTATTCCCAATATAAA
>JALUAM010000034.1 GCA_027051095.1 Acidilobaceae archaeon
AGGTGGGCGGGGGAGGTATCGGAGATAATCTACAACCCCGTGAGGGACGAGCTGCTCGTGGCTAGGGGTGACGGGCACGAAGGGCTAGGGGTCTACGCCCTCTCTATGACGGGCAGGGTTAGGAGGGTCTTGGGGGAGAGGGCTCTTAAGGGCTCAATCTACGGCGGCGAGGCATGCTTCGGCGCCGTTAGGGGGCCCGGGAAGGAGCTGTCAAGCATTTACTGCGTCGAGCTAGAGTCGCTCAGGGCGGGCAGGGAGGACGTTGCTAGGGCCGAGAGCGCGGATGGCTGGCGCTTTCATAAGCCCCTCTCGGGCCCCCTAGCCTCGAGCCATGGCAGGCTCCTAGCCTTTGCCAGGGGCGGTGTATTCGCGTTGGACAGGCTCTGGGAGCGGCTGGTCTACTTCAGACTCTTCGACCTCGGAGGGAGCTGGTACGCGCCGCTGAGGACGCAGGCGAAGCCCCTCGCGGGGGGCGTGCTAGTAGCGTTCAACTCCTTCACGCAGGCGGTGGGCTCCCCCTTAAGCGCATGGGAGGAGTCCGAGAGGCAGCACATGAACAGGCTGGCCGGGCCCACAGTGCTGGTCTACCTGTCGCCGCCCCACGCTAGGATAGCTGCCGTGCTGGGGGCCAGGGTGACTAGCTTCGAGCAGGCCGGTAGCCACCTACTCGTGGCGGCTAACACGGACGCCAACTACATGAGGCTCGACGCTAAGCAGCTCGACACCGGGTTCAGGGGCATAGTACCGGTCCCCCTTGAATCGCTGCTAGCCGGCGACCCGCCACCCGCGAGGTTCTCCTTCGAAGTCGAAAACGGGCAGCCTTTCGGGGGGTTTCCTCTGGCGGGCTACAGGAGCCCTAGAATGAGAATAGCGCTTGTGAAGGGCTCTGCCAGGCTGAGGGTGGTAGCCTACGATCTGGCGATGCCGGAGCCCTGGGTAGAGGAGGACAGCTACTCCCTGGGCGGCCCCGAGACTATAGACTTGTCGGGGTTCGGGGCTGCTATTGTATCCTTCAAGCTCGAGGGGAGCCCTGCCAGGGTCAGGGTGTCGGTGGACCTCCACTAACACATCGTACACTCCAGCTAAAATTTTAAAGGGTACGCCTATAACATTAACATTGGTGATAATTTTTGGCTGTGATCAGACTTTTATTCCTGGCCCTGCTAGTCCTCGTACTAGCCGTTGTTGCAGCCGGGGCATACATTTACCTGTCAACCGGCGGCAGGCCCGTCGTAGTGGAAAACGTGACCCTATACCTCGACCCCGAGATGGTCACGCCCAGGGCTATACCCGTGGACGTCGTGGTAGAACTTGTCAATAGGACGCCGCTATCGCTTACCATTGAGCAAGCGTCGATAGACGTGTACCTGGAGGCGGTTAGACTTGCGACGGTTACTATATCGGACCAGGTGGTGTCCAGCGGCAGTAACAGTCTGAGCCTCACGGTGACGCTGGACCCCGCGCTCGTGGATGAGGCCCTAGTCGCCCATCTATCTACGGGCGAGAGAAGCTCTCTGAGGCTGACAGGCAATGCCACAGTGGCGCTAGGCCCCCTCAGCGCCACCCTGCCGGTGAGCGCTACGAGGGTCCTTGAGACCTCCGTGTTCCCCGCCGAGGTCGAGATAGGCAGGTCTGTGGAGCTGCCGGGCCTGGGCAGCGTGATTGTGGAGAGAGCTATAGTAGAGGTCGCCGAGGTGGGCCTCGACACTGTGGAGTTTAACGTCTACGTGGTGATAGTGAATGACTCCAGGGTTCCTGTGTACGTCGGCAACATAGCCTTCGAGGTAGCTCATAAGGAGGCGGGGGAGCCCTTGGTATACGGCGAGGTGGCCGACAGGGTTCTAATAGAGCCCGGCAAGACCGTGGAAGTGCTCATACCGTCAACCCTGCTGCTGGACGCACTCCCCGACGCAGTCTACTACCACCTTAGGAACGGGGAGAAGAGCACCTTGGAGATCAGGGTCTGGTTCTTCATAGACGCCGCCGGGGTAAGAGTAGACATTGGCCGCGAGGCGCCTATAGCGGTTGAGAGGGCTGTGGAGACCTCGTTCTTCGAGAAGAGGTGAGGGGTAAGGACCTCAGCCCGCCCCTAGCAGGTACTCTATTATCCCTAGCGCTTCCTCAACTTTCTCCCTAACTAGCTCCGGGTCCTCCCTGGCTTCGACCATATCGACTATCTCGTCTATGAGCTCGCCTAGCCTCAGCGCGGCATCCCTGTCTATCATTGATAGCTCGGCCTCGATCTCAGAGTAGATCTTGGAGGCTCTCGCCGCGAGGCTCAGAGCCACCTGGTACTCGCTCTCCAGCCTAACGTAGCCGTTCTCCACGGCCTCGCTATACTCTATTAACATTAGGTCCAGCGTGCTCCCAAGGCTCCTTAGCTTCTCGGAGATCAAGGCGTCGCCACCCTCTCCCCCCTCCCTGACCGCTATGTAGTAGCCTGCAACCGCCGCTACCACTACTACCGCCAGTATGGCGGCTAGAATGATCCTACGCGTTCTGGGGGCCTCCGGCCTGCCCAGGCTCACGCTTCACCACCTCACAACGAGGCATAGGCTCCCCCGGGAGTCTGCCACGTAGGATTCTATGCTTTCCACCAGCTCCTCGCGTCTGTAGACCAGCGAGAAGTCTATTAGCCTGGAGCCGTCGACCAGGTGCACCGCGGGGGCCACCATGAACCTGGGCTTCAGCCTAGAGGCAGCCTCGACCACCTCCCGGGGGCCGCCCACGTAGATGTCGGCCCTGCTAGCGGCGAGGTACACTCTCCCCCAGCGGTCCGCGACTGCGGCCTCGAAGCGGCCCTGGCGTAGCAGCGGCAGTCCTCTACGCCTCTCCGCCGCAAACACCATCAAGCCCCCGCCATCGTAAACTAGTTTTAGCCTGCTCGGATCGGTGCCTAGGGCCTCTGCGGCCGCTTTCCGGGGGGGCTTGAGGGGCCCCTTCCTGCGGGGAGCCTCCACGGCGACAGCTCTCAGCACCCTCCTCGGCGGGTCCGACTCGGTGTATACGACAAAGCCGTCGCCGGGAGTCTGGGACTCAAGGCTGTCCAGAGCCCTCCTGAGCCTGGAGGCGAAACGTCCCCCTGCGACTCCCACCTCGACGGACTCCCCTGCAAGGCTTACAGCCGCTCCGGCGGCTGAGAGGAAGGGAGCGTGCTCTAAGAGCCTGAAGGGCGCTCTCAGGAGCCTCGCGGCCTCCATGGCTAGGAACCAGGCGCCGCCCCCACCAGCCACCCCATGCCTCCTAACGTCTATGCCGTGCCTTCCCGCGGCACTCGACACGGCCTCCGCGACGGCCCTGGAGGCGTGGAGGAGTATCCTCTTCGCCGCGTCGCGCCAGCTCAGCCCGAGGACAGGCTCCAGGGCCTCAAGCGCGGCTCTAGCAGAGTCCCTGCTAGCCCCCGGAACCTCCACGCCCAGGGCGGCCGCAGCGCAGGTGGGGGTAACGGCTACCAAAACGCCGCCATTAACCCTTAAGGCGAGGTAGGCCTTGGGATCCCCCGGCAGGGGGCTCACGATCTCAGGCTTAGCCCCGTCTAGAACCTCGGGGTCCGTGAAGGAGGCGTATGCCATGCCGGCGATGTGAGCGCTCCTGGGACCCACACCTATTAAACCGCCCCGGCCGAGCCTGGGCAGGCTCCCGCCGCCCACGGGCACGATCTCCGCGTCGACCACCCTCACGGTGGTAGGCCTGCCCAGTACCTTGAGGTAAGTGGTCGGGGCCAGCCCCCACTTAACCGGGACCACGTTAGTCGTGGTGCCCCCGACCTCGACTACGACGCCGCTCCACACCCCAGCCCAGTAGGCGGCTCCGATGGCGCTGGCCGCGGGGCCCGACATCACGGTGAGCAGAGGCCTGCTCCTGAGGACCTCAAGGCTCGATGAGCCGCCGTCGCCCCTGACAACGTAGACATCGGCCTCTACGCCCAGCCTCCTCATGCCCTCCTCCACGGCCGCCGCGACCTTGGACATGTAGGGTAGTATGCCAGCGTTCAGTACGGCAGTGTAGGTCCTAACCTCGAGCCCGTATACCATGGATAGCTCGTGGCCGGCTACCGAGGGGACCCCGGCCTCCCGCGCCTTCTCGGCGACGAGGGCCTCCCTGGAGGGGTCGTCCACCCCGAAGGCCTCGCTGACCGCTATGGCTTCAGCCCCCTGCGACAGGACCTCCATTACAGCTCTTTCGGCGTCGTCGCCATCCAGTAGACCGTCATGGACGATGAGCTTGCGGATTACCTCGAGCCTCCTGCCAGGGGCTACGTCGAGGGGCCCGATGCCGGCTACGGCTTCCCGGGCCTTATTAGAGTGCTCCCTCCTGGCAAGCACTATCAACCCGACCCTGGCCAGGTCGCCCTCGAGTAGGGCGTTGACGTTGTGGGTGGTAGTGAAGGTTACGCGCTCAACCATCCCAGGGTTTACCCCCCCGTCCTCGAGCGCCCTGGAGAGCGCTGCTAGTATGCCTCTGGCTATCCCCAGCTCGCCCTTGTACGTGGTGGGAGTGGAAGCCGCAGCTACCACCGAGCCCTCATTGTCTACTACCACTGCCTTGGTGAAAGTGCCTCCCACGTCGATTCCTACCCTATAGCGGGCTCCCACAGCCTAGACACCCTCACGTCCTAGCCTCACGTAGTAGAGGGCTGCTGCGGCGATATACACGGTGGCGGCTAGCGCCTGAGCCGCCAGCGTCTCGAGGGTCGGGTGCAGCCCGGTTATGTCGGAGATGGACGGCGTAATCACGTCTGCTAGCCAATAGACCGGGGTCACGCCTATAAGCCCCAGGTCCTGAAGCTCGTCGACAAGGTTGCCCGTCAGCATCACAAGTATGAAGCCTATCAGGGCCGCGGAGAAGCCTGCGAAGGCTTTGAAGGGCAGGACTTTGACGCCGAGGAACGCTACGACCACGCCGGCCGCTATGACAATAGCAAGCCCGAGTATGAAGCCGGCGGCTATGAAGCCCTCCAGGCCCTCGGCCGCCCTCAGCAGAACCTGGTACAGGAGTATCGCCTCGAAGCCCTCCCTATAGACTAGTATGAACGAGAGCGTCAGGAGGGGCAGGCCCCTCCCCGAGGCTACAGCCTCCCAGACCTTCGCCTTAGCGAACTCCAGCCACTCGGCGCCCCTGAAGGCGAGGGAGACCGTCCTAAGGGTCTCCACGGCAACGAAGGCTATCACAGCCATGGCCAGAGCGGTTAGCACGGCCTCAGCGAGGCTCCTGCTAACGCCGCTAAGGTCCACCAGCAGCGATACTACCACCCACGTGACTGCTAGGGCGGGTATCGAGGCCGCCACGCCCAGCGCTATATACCTAGCATGCTGGTACCTCCTGAGCGCCACCACGGAAGCGTATAGGGCGGAGAGGAGTACCACGGCCTCGAGGCCCTCCCTTACTATTATGGACGCTGAGATAAAGGCCGCCACGCCGGCGGCCCTCGAGAGGGCCTCGGGGTCCGAGAGCTTCTCCAGGTAGAACTCAACCCTCTCGAGGCCGTCGAGAATCTCCACGGCCTTAGACCTCACGGCCTCGGGGCTCTCGCCAGTCTTTATGAGGCTCCTGAGCTCCGCGAACTTAAGCTCCATCTCCACGACGAATTGGGGGTCAACGGCTCTCAGGGGTATCTCCAGCAGCTCGAAGTAGTTTATATATGCGTCCCTCGCGAGCCTGAAGGCCTCCTCTGCGTTGCCCGCCTCGTAGGCCTCAACCGACCTTAGCACCATGACCTCTGTCTCTATGAGGTAGCGCCTGAACTCCTCTAGAGGCGCCTCTGCATCGCCGCCCGCGGCGGCTACACCCCCGGCTAGGGAGGCTAGGGCTAGGAGTGCTAGGAGCAGTGCGGGCTTACGACTGGCCACCACCCATCACCCCCGGAGCCCTGGACCTGAGCCTCACGAGAACCGCCAGCTCGGCGAGGGCGATCACGCCGAGCCCCGCCGCCAGAGCCAGCGCCTCGGGGCTAGCCTCTGTCACCGTCGTCACAGCCTCCACGGTCTCGGTGACAGTCACGGTCTCCGCCGTAGCCGCCTGGGAGAGGAGCCTCTCAGCCTCGCCCAGGAGCCTGTAGATCTCCTCTGCTATCCTCTCCACCTCCTCCAGGGGCGCCCTCTGGGCTATGGCGCCCCTGAACTCCTCCCTGATCAAAATCTCTATCTCCTCGTTGAGCTCGGGGCTCACGCTCTCTACCGCCCCCTCGACTAGCTCATACCCTTCCAGGTAGGCCGACGCGGCTAGTTCCTCGGCCGCGGCGTAGTCGCCAGCCCTGTAGGCCTCCACAGCCTTCTCTACAAGCTCTCTCACCTTGCCCAGGGCCTCGACGGCTCCGCCCTCGCCCGCCTCACCGATGCCTATCGCCTCGGAGATCTCAGCTACCACGGCCTCGGCGGGCCCCTCGAAGTCGCCGTCCCCGGCTAAGGCCTCGATGGCGGAGGAGAAGAGGCTCTCGATCTCCCCGGCCTCCTCGCCTAGCACCTCGCCAGCGGGGAGGTTCCTATAGACCCTCAGCGCTTCTTCCATTATGAGTAGCGCGTCAGTGCTGGAGCCCTCTTCGTAGGCTTCCACAGCCTCTTCGACTAGCTTTACTACAACCATCAACCCGAACGTGAAGTCTTCCGAGAGGCCGCCGGGCAGCGACTGGTATATGTAGCCCACAGTCTCGGCCACGACCCCAGCGGCTTCTCGGGCGGCTGCAGCGTCGCCCCTCTCGGCGGCGCCGGCCAGCTCCCTCAGGGCAGCTTCCAGCCTCTCAGCCGCCGCCGGGTCCACATCGTAGGCTAAGCCGCGGGCGTACTCCTCGAACGCTTCCCAAGCGTGCTCGGCGTGCTTCCGGGCGGCCTCAGCGTCGCCCTCGCCCAGCGCCTCAGCCGCGGCGAAGGCCTCAACGCCGACGATGAGCAGGCCGGCCGCGGCCTCCGATAGCGCGGAGAGGCCCGGCAGCGAGAGTGCCGCGACCGCGTAAGCAGAGGCTAGGATTAGCGTGGCAAGAGCCAGGCGAGGCAGCCGGCCGGTCATCCCTGTTAACCCTGCTAGCTAACGCTGTTAAAGAGGCCGTTTTAACTATGGTGAAGCGACCCTCCATTCCATGCAGTCCGCCATGCACCCTAGCGCCTCGTGCCTGCTAGCCCGGGATTCTAACATGTAGGCCATTCTAACACGTGCGCCTAGCGGCTCGCTTCCGCTTATAGCGTTGATACACGTTTGACACCGGAAACAAGACTCAATACGACCGATACGATATAACTGAGTACGATCAAATTCTTATTGAACGGATACGGCGGGTGCTATAACCCTTGACTGCCAGGCCTTCGCCGCTCATAGCCGCCGCGGTTGTAGCGGCGATTCTCATAGTCGCTATAGCAGCGTTCCTGATACTATCAGGCATGACGGAGCAGGAGGCAATGACCGAGAGGCCTGCAGAGGAGGAGGCCACGCCGGAGGCTACCCGAGCCGAGCAAGCCGAGGAGACGAAGAAGAAGCCTGCAGAGGAGCAAGAGGCTATGAAGGCCGAGGTAGGCCCAGGGGAGGGCATGATAGCGCCGGACTTCACTCTGCAGGCGCTGGACGGCTCAATGGTCACACTATCCGAGTACCGGGGCAGGGTGGTCGTCCTCTGGTTCATGATACCCGTGGGATGCCCGATATGCCAGGTGCAGGTCGAGGACTTGAAGAGGATCTACGAGGAGTACATGGACAGGGTGGTCGTGATAGCGGTTACGCCTCTAGACTACGAGGGCGTGGAGGAGGACATGATGAAGTTCGCGGAGGAGAGGGGTAGGCCCGAGTGGATATACGCTGTCGACACCGCAGGGCTCACACTAAAATACGATATAATAGAGATGGGCGTCATAGTCATCGGCCCCGAGGGGAGGATACTCCTGAGGGGCATACCCATGGCTGACTACGACGAGCTGAAGATGGCGATAGAGGAGGCACTCTCAGCCTAGGCCCGGGTGGGCGCGTACATGCAAGACCCCCTCCCGGCCCTCCTAGCTTTTTCCGCCTCGGCGGGAGCGATAGCCTTCATCAACCCATGCGGAATAGCGCTGTTACCAGCCTACGTCTCCTTCTACGTGGGTGTGGCGCCTGAAGAGGCGGGGCTAAGGGTCGGCACGCTGGCCAGGGCCGTCCTGCTGGGTCTGCTGGCTACAGCGGGCTTCATGGCAGTCTTCGGCGGCGCCGGCGCAGTGCTAGCCGCTATCGGGGTGTGGGCTATAAGGTATGTGCCCTGGCTTGCCGCGGTCCTGGGCCTCGCGATCATAGGAGTAGGGGTAGCCCTCCTGCTAGGCTATAGGCCCTCGGTAGCCGTGCCCTCACCCGACGCCTCCAAGCTAGTGGCGGGAAGGGGGATCATATACTTCCCGCTGTTCGGCGTCGCCTACGCGCTCGCCTCGCTGAGCTGCACCATACCCATATTCCTCTACGTCACGCTCCAGGCGCTGTCGCTGGGCGGCTTCGCAGAGGCCATGACAGTGTTCATAGCGTACTCTGCGGGCATGGGAGCGTCTATGACAGCCTTCACGCTAGCCCTCGTGGTGGCTGGGGGCCTAGTGAGGAGGTTTATCTACAGGGTTCTCCCCTACACCATGAGGCTCGCGGGGGCTGTCATGATAGCGGCGGGGGCCTACATACTCTACTGGCAGCTCTTCGTGGGGGGTCTCCTGGGTTGACTGTGGAGATCGTGGAGGCGAGCAGCCTAGCCGAGCTGGAGGAGGTCCTCATGGGTAGGGGTAAGGCTGTCATAGACTTCTGGGCCCCCTGGTGTAAGCCCTGCGAGGACGTGGAGAGGGAGCTTAGGGAGCTGGCCGAGGGCTACGAGTGCGGCGACCTCGTGATAGTAAGGGTGGACGCCTCTAAGGCGAGCGACGCTTTAGTCAAGTACAGGGTGCTGGGGCTGCCCACAGTGATAGCGGTGGTATCGGGGAGGCAGGCGTCTAGGCGCGTCGGGCCCGTTACGGCCGAGGAGCTAGCCGGAATCCTGGGCTGTAGGCCCCGCGGCTAGGGTTCGCCTCTCAGCGTTCACCGCCTAGCTATGTAGAACACTATCCCGGCGACAACGACCCCGAGGCCCACCACGGGGATCAGTGGTATAGCGGCCTCGGGGCCCAGCCCCGACCTCATCATGCTAGCCCCCGCGGCTATGGAGGCCACCCCGTGGATCATCAAGGCGGCGGCTAGCGCCACCGGCAGCACGTGGAACACGCTCCTCCTCCTCTTATACATCAAGGGCAGGTAGTAGTAGAACGCCGCGGCGGCCAGTAACACCTCTATAAACGCGAGGGCCAGCACAAAGCCCCAGTAGCCGCCTATCTCAGCCATCCCCTCCACCCATAGCCTCCTCTATGAGACGCTTCACGTCCTCAATCCTCTCCCTAGCTACTACGCTGAGGGTGTATTTAGCCCCATACCTCACGTCCCGGGGCTTCTCGACTAGCTCGCAGTCCTCGAGAACCCTCACATGGTATTCGACAGTAGTGTAGCTGAGCCCCAGCTCCTTAGCTAGCTGGTTCTTGTTCATCGGCCTCTCCATAAGGAGCTTGAGGATCCTGGCTCTCGTCTTGCCGCCCCTGCTACCTACGAGGACCCACCACCAAAGCCTCATGTAGGCGTCACGCACTACCACAGCTACCACAATACCCCCGCCCTAACCGTTATTAGTACTACTCCTTGGAGGGGGGCAAATTAAGCTATTGTCTACAACAGCTGTCGATGCTTCCCCCGGCGCACCGGGGGAGTCCCCGGGGCCTCTCATCCCACCGTACTTCCACCAGCTTATATCCCCTGGAGGCTACCTGCGGGCGCGGTGCCCCTCGGATGGTGTGGAGGCCTACGATATCCTATGCGGCCTTGGAGAAGGCGGGCCACGCGGCGGTCAAGGTCAAGGATAGAATCGTGTTCATAGCCGTCGTGGACGGGAAGCTCTACGCTATGGACGCCGTCTGCTCCCACGCCCGCTGCATACTCGGCGAGCTGGACCGCGAGAAGCTAACTGTCAAATGCCCCTGCCACCACGCAGTCTTCGACCTCAGAACCGGGGAGATGCTGGAGCCGCCATACGTAGCCCCCGACGTGCCCAGGGAGAAGATGAGGCTTCAGACCTTCAACGTCAGGGTTAACAGGGGCTTCGTGGAGGTCGACGTGTAGGGCAGCCGGGAACGATTATCCTATAGGAAAATTTTTATAGTTAGACGCTTTACTCTCAGGTCTGGTGTCCGCGCGTGGCATGGAACTTCAAGGGCAGGCTGCGCAGGGTGCCCCCCAGGAGGTTCACGGCTGGGTTTCACGCCAGGAGGGCGCTAGCCGAGGGCTTCAGCAAGAGCTACGTTGAGCCGTCGCCTGTGTACGGGCTTGCGAAGGCCGTGCTAGCCCACCCCGTAGGCTTCAGCGAGTTCTACTACATGAGCCTGGCCGAGTACACAGGGCTCATATTGGAGTGGGCCCGGGAGGCGGGCGAGAGGGTCGGCTGGGAGGCTGTGGCAGAGGTCCTAAGGACGGGGCGCAGGGTGGGGCTGAGCAAGGACCCGCCTCTTGTGGCAGCCCATGCCCTCCCCGGGTGGGCGTATGCAGCGAGCACCCTAGAGCTGTACCCGGTCTCAAAGCTCAGGCTCTGGCTCCACATGGCCAGGAAGCAGGGCGAGATAGGGGTTAGACTCGGCTACGGGGAAAGGAAGAGGAGGGCCGTCTCGGAGGCCCTCGCCAGGCACGAGCCCAGGTGGCATGAGCTCCAAGCCGCGAAGAGCCCCAGGCCGTTCAGGGAGCTGCTTAGGATGGCCCATCCGAGGCCTCCCAGTAGGGAGGTCGAGGAGATCTGGGGCTACGTGGTCGGGAGGAGGGAGCCGCCCACTGAGATGCTGAGGCTAGCCGAGGACCTAGCCCGGGGGAGGGTGTCTGGGGTTGAGGCCTTGGCCAGGGCGTTGGACACCGGCGCCCCGTGGGAGCTTGTCAGGAGCAGGGTCGGCCTGGGCGGCGTCCCGGAGACAATGCTGAGGGAGGCGGCGGTCAAGCTGATGACCCCGTGGGACCTGGCTATGCAGGCTAGGAGCCTTGCTGACAGGCTGGGCGAGGACGAGGTGATCTCTATCGTTAGGGCTAGGGCGTCTCAGGGGCGCGGCGTTCCTGCCTCGGCCGCCGCCAGGGCCGCTCTCGGCTTAGCGGGCAGGTACCTGCGGCTCGCCGAGGAGATGGCGGAGGTGGCCAGGAGGGGGGCGGCCAGGCTGTGGGGCGAGCTAGAGAGGAGGGGGCTGGCAGTGCCCATGGAGGGGACCAGGTACTTGGTCGACGTTAGCGACAGCATGAGGGGAGGCCCTATTAAGGCGGCTGCCAGAATCCTCCTAGCCCTAGGCGTCGATGAGGTATACGTGTTCAACGATTGCATAGGCGTTAGGAGGGTCGAGCTGAGGGGCCTAGACGACTATCTAAGGCTCGCCGAGATGCCCAGCTGCGGCACGCCGCTCTACGACAGCATAGCCTGGATGGCTGAGAGGGTTGTAGAGAAGGGCGAGGTCCTAGTGGTTTTGACCGACGAGCAGGAGAACGCGAGCACGCTTGGAGTGGACGACCTCTCGGGGGTGCTCAGGGGCGTAGAGGCGATAATAGTGAACCCGGCGCCCTACTCTGCAGACTATGTGCCCAAGCAGCCCCTGGCCAACGTGGTAGGCCTTCCAGGCTCCAGCCCCGACGCTGTGATAGCAGGGGCTGTGATCCTAGGCCTCACTAGGGCCCAGAGCGAGGGCGTTGCCGACGAGAGGCTGGTAGAGGCTATAGTGAGGGCAGCTGCCGAGGCGAAAAGCTTATAAGAGAATCGAATCATATAGAATACTCGGGGGCGGGCGCCCCCGCGGGCTTCAGCGTTCCTGCGGGCCTGACGCCCGCGACTAACGCCCGCGGGCTAAGACTTCCCGCCCCCACCTCCTCCTACCCTGGAGGCGCGCCTCTGGAGGCCTCCAGGTAGGCTATCGCTAGCAGCGCGAGGGTTACCAGTATCAGCGCCGCCAGGGCGGCCCACGGGCTTAGGGACCGTGCTATTTCCCTGGCGTACCTGGCGTCGTGTGGCGCCGCCAAGACGCTCACGCCTCCAGCATGCCGCCGAGCGTTATGATCTCGTCTGTAACCCCCGCGCCGGGGTCCTGTATCCTGCGGCCCTCCAGGAAGGCTTGGTAGACCAGCCTGGCTACGTGGTGGTATCTCTCTTCGCCGAGCCTGGACGCCATGTGCTCCAGTATCACGACGGCCGCTGCGTGGCCCAGGTCCTCGAGTATGTATTTGGCGTTGAACTCGGCCTCCTCAGGCCTCATGGAAGCGGCCCTGGCTAGGACCCCCTCCGCGGCCCTCACAGCCCTGGAAGCTAGCTCTGCGTCGTGAGCCTCAGCGGCCATCGACTTTAGGTCCTCCAGCATTGGCTCGTGGGCCCTCTTCTTCCACATGGCCTCTAGCATGTCGAGCGCCTGTATGTTGCTGGTGCCCTCCCATATCGGGGTTATCAGGGCCTCCCTGTGCCACCTCTCAACGGGGAACTCGGAGAGGAAGCCCGCGCCGCCGAACAGCTCCATGGCAAGCATAGTCACCCTGGCGGCGGCCTGCGCGGTCATGTTCTTAGCTATATGGGTCATCAGCCTGGCGTAATGGTAGCCCCTGGAGTAGTGGGGCGGCGTGTCCGCCATGGACTTCTCGAAGAGGTCAACAGCCTTGTGGGCGAGTGCTAGCGCCTCCTCGACTAGGACCTCCATCTCCAGCAGGTCCCTCCTGGCCAGAGGGTGCTCCACAACCCTCCTACCGAAGGCCCTCCTCCTCGATGCGAAGCCCAGAGCCTCCAGGTAGGCCTTCCTGGCTATGCCCACTGCGCCGGCAGCGTTGGAGAGCCGTGAGACCATCAAATCCTCGAGTATATAGTAGATCCCGTTCTCGGCGTCGCCGATAAGATAAGCCTCAGACTCCGCCAGCTCGACCTCCCCGGTCGGCACCGACACGGTTCCACTCTTCAGCTTGAGCCTCCTGACATGGTAGTTCAGGCTACCGTCCCTCCTGAGGCGGGGTACCGCGAAGAGCGCGAGCCCCTTAGCGCCCGGCCTGGCGCCCCTAGGCCTGGCGCTGACCAACGCTATGTCTGCGATTCCGGCGCCGCTAGCAAAGTACTTGTAGCCTGTGAGCCTCCACAGGCCTCTCCCCGCCTCCTCGGCGACGGTCTGGTTGGCCCCGAGGTCGCTGCCCCCCTGAGCCTCGGTGAACCAGGTGGCCCCTATCATCAAGGGCCTCTTGAGCCCGGCAAGGTTCTCGTAGTAGCCCCTAACGGGCTCCGGCCCGTACTTCCTGAGAGCGTACGCCGTCTGCACCGTGATCGTCAGTATGCAGGCTATCC
The DNA here is from genome assembly GCA_027051095.1 of Acidilobaceae archaeon. Classification (GTDB taxonomy): domain Archaea; phylum Thermoproteota; class Thermoprotei_A; order Sulfolobales; family Acidilobaceae; genus Aeropyrum. Next base: position 13,343 of record JALUAM010000034.1, read on the forward strand.
CGGGGTCGCCGACCAGGTTTATCGCCGCGTAGTGCTCGTGCCAGCTGCCCCCCTCAAAGGGCCTCGCGTTGACCCGGAACCTATAGACTAGGTCCTCTACGACGGCCCTCTCGGCGGGGTCCAGCCAGGCCAGCTCGACCCTCTCGCCCAGGGGGGACCAGTAGACTAGCTCGGGGCGGCTCATCCTGTCGACTCTATACGCGACCTCGTAGACCTCCCTGCCCGCGTAGAAGCCCAGCTCGTCGAGCCCAGGCTCATAGCCGAGGTAGTATTTCAGGGTGTCCCTCAGGGGCTTGTCGAGCCTGTAGTGGTTGAGGCCGTAGGCGAAGGAGACCGCTTCCATGGAGGCCAACGGCATGCCCAGCACCCAAGCGTCCATGAGGCCTGCGGGGGTAATAGAGTGGGTGTATTGAATCCCCCGACACGCGGGAGCCAGGCCCTGCTTAACAGTTTAACTCTATTTAACTTCCAGAGCGCAACCCCTCTCCCGGGCTCGGGGGGTTAAAGCGTCTTGGCGTCCGCCGAGGAGCTCTTCAGGAAGCCCCAGGAAGTCTACAGGGAGACGCTGAGAACCGTGATCCTCAGGGTTCTCGCCGAGAAGCCGAGGCACGGTTACGAAATTATAAAGAGGATAGAGGAGATAACGGGGGGTAGGTGGAAGCCCGCCGCGGGCACCCTCTATCCGCTCCTCGAGCAGATGGCGCGCGAGGGGCTCATAGAGGTTGACAGGGTTGAGAGCGAGGGCGTCAAGGGTGGCAAGAGGGTTGTCTACGCGCTAACGGATAAGGGGTGGAGGGCGCTCCTAGAGGTTATAGAGAGCAAGGTCTCCTTCAAGTTCGACCTGATGATCTACTATTTCGCGGAGCTGTGCTCGATCCTGAGGTCTAAGGGGATGGTTGAGGAGTCCGAGAGGCTCTGCGGCATGCTCAGGAGTGGTGTTAGGAGGCTCGCGGAGGCTGTTGATGCTAACTGCGGGTCGCCCTCGCAGTCATATCTTGGCGATGTATAGCCTAGCGTAGGGGTAGGGCTTTAGAGCTCTCGCAGCTCTCTCGGCCAGCCTCCCCCTCTCCGCCACCGCCACCACGTAGCCCAGGTCCATGAGCCTGCCCCACTCGCCTCTCTCAGCGAGCCTAGCCACAGACGCCAGGCTCCCCGACCTGAACCTGAACGGCCTCCCCCTCGCACTCCTATACAGCTCGGCCAGCTCGCCCAGCAACCTGCCGCTGCTGTAAGCCACGTAGACACCCTCCGGCCCCAGGGCGTCCTCGAGCCAGGCTAGGACCTCGGCCGCCTCGGCGCAGCTCTTCAGGCTGGGGCACTCCCTCACCGTGGGGCTGGGCAGCTCCCCGGGCCCCCTAGGCGAGGCCGGGCTTGAGAAGTACCTCCTAACAGCGTCCTTGAAGGCGGCGTCGGCCTCCACGGGCCCGCGCGATGATGCGGCGAGCGCAGCCTCTACAGCCTCCCTAAGAGCCTCCAGCCTCCTGATCTCAGAGCTCCTCCTCCTGTGCAGGGCTGAGAACATGTCGGCGGGGAGTATGTCGACCTCCTCCGGCCTGTAGCCGGGCGCCCACTCGACTATCACGTAGCCGCCCGGATTTACCAGCTCCCACTCGCCGCCGCAGCCGCCGGTGGAGAAGGCCACCCGCCCCGCGGCCACGAGCCTCAGCTCGCCGCCGCACGTCTGGAACGAGAAGGGGACCCTCCTCAGCCCCTCGACCTCGGGGAGGCCGGGCGACGAGAAGACCAGGCCGCCCGGAAGCCTTATGGACCATCCTGCCTCCTCCTCCACGGGCACGTCGGGCTCCGCCTGGTAAAGCTCAGCCCTCTGGACCAGCCAGTAGTCGAGGATCCCCGCGGACCTGAGGAAGTCGAGGCCCCTGAGGGACACCCTCCCCCCCGGCAGGGCCCTGAGGGGCACCAGCATCCTGGGCGAGCCCAGCGCCCTGTAGACCCTTGACAGTAGGTTGTGGAGCCTGACCACCTCGCTGGGCCTGGGGAGCTGGGCTAGGACCTCGCCGGCCTTAGCCCTGAAGTCCGCAGGGTTGTACATCACGGCTGCTACCGACGGCAGTCCGTCCCTCCCAGCCCTGCCAGCCTCCTGGACGTAGTCCTCAAGGCTCTCGCTGGGCGATACATGCACAACCCATCTAATGTTGGGTATGTCGACGCCCATCCCGAAGGCCTTGGTGGCGACCACTACCTTCCTCCCGGAAGCCCGCAGGACCTCCGCCTCCACGCTCCTCCTAAGGTACTCGCCCATCTGCCCGTGGTATACGTGGACCTCCGCCTCCACGCTCGACTCCCTGAGGACCTCGGCTATCCTCTCCGCGTTGAGCATCGGCCTCCTCCTGCTCTTGACGTAGCCCGTGAAGACTATCCCCACC
>JALUAM010000035.1 GCA_027051095.1 Acidilobaceae archaeon
CCGGTAATCGCAACGGTAATCATCGTCGCTGTGGCAATCGCGATCAGCATCGCAGTAGCAGGCTGGCTCTTCGGCCTATGGGGCGGCTTCGCCGGCGGCACCCCACAGATAACTGTAACCAACCCGACAGGTTCCGCTCAAAACAATTATGTGCAGGTTTATTTGATTAACAATGGTAGCGGTAGCGATGAAATACTCGAAATAGAAATGATATATGGTAATACAGTGCTAAGGGCGACGACGGGCGATCTCACAGTGTATAAATTACCCGGAAACAACCCGTACGATCCAAATAATCCACCGCAGACAGCTTCAACGCCACCTATAATAATAGAAGCAAACAGCGAACAATGGATAGCTATTACGTGGGACGATAACATCTTTATTAATGCCGGTGTTAATCCGCCTAGCTCTGGTGACCAGGTAATAGTAAAGCTTTACTTCAAGAACAGTAGTATACAGCAATTCCCAGTAACGCTAGGCCCGTAGATTCGATAATAAAAATTTTAAACAAAACAATAACAAGTTTTAGTTTTTTATGAAATTGTTATATTTATTTAATTTCAAATTAAATTATTAAATTGAATAATGATTAACGGTTTTAGCGAACATGCTATTCTTAATTGTTACTTTTCCTAGATTTATAGACCGGGAGCGTAAGGGGTGGAAACAAATTGAACTATGTCATAGCCACGTTAATATTAGTCGGGCTTACTATTGCGATAGCTGTGGCTGCGGTGGCCTGGATCATGGGGATATGGGCTTCAGAGCAACAACAATTTATAGTTAGACCTATTTTAAAAATAATTGCTGCTGGCACGGGGCTGCAGGAGGGAGCGTCGGGTCAGCCAGTCCTCGTATTATATATAGAAAACGAGGGGGCATCTTCAATAAAGATTCTTAGAGTAGAAATTAGGGGAAGCGAAGGACTTTATTTTAACAATTTAAATGTGACTATAGGGGCTGGTGAGGAGAAAACGATAACTATTGATACTTGGGGCTCTGAGGGTAACCCGCCCCCTCTAATCAGGGGGCATATGTACAGGGTGGTTATTTACACAGACAAGCTGGGCATGATATTCTACGACGTGGTGGCCGGGTAGCTCCTAGTAGCCTCTCGGTATAGCTCCGGCCTCACGTGCTTGAGCACTGGTAGCCTACGGCGTGCTTCTGGGACCTCCCTAGTGTCGATCTCCGCCTCGAGGGTCCACTCCCAGGGTGGTGCTTGTGCTAGTGTGTAGCCCATTGGGTGTACTATCATGCTTCTGCCGACGAAGTTTGGGCCGGCGTTTGATGCTAGGAGTATGTAAGTGGTGTTCTCGTGTGCCCTTGCCCTGGCTAGGACGCTTAGGGCTTCCTCCTTGCCCGGCCCCTTGTACCAGGCTGCGGGGACTGCTATGGCCTCTGCCCCGGCTAGGGCTTGGGCTCTGAAGACCTCTGGGAACCTTAGCTCGTAGCATATCGCTATCCCGAGCTTTAGGCCGCATGCCTCCACGGGCTCCCATAGCCTGTCGCCGGGCTCTGTGAACTCGCTCTCCCTGTAGCCGTATGCGTCGAATAGGTGCGTCTTCCTGTAGACCCCTAGGGGGTGGCCGTCGCGGCCGTAGAGGACGGCTGCGTTCCAGACCCTGCCCGTGGGGGCTCTGAGGAACAGGTGGCCTAGGAGGCATGAGCCCAGCTTCTCCGCGAGCCTTGAGAACTCCCTCCATGTGGGGCCCTCCGGGTCCTCGGCGAGCCTGTAGACCTCCTCCCGGGCCATGCCCGTGGGGTCGAACATCATGTACTCTGGGAGCAGGACGAGGTCGGGCTGGCCCCTTATCCTGGAGGCAAGCCTCCTCACGCTTTCCAGGCTCTCCTCCTTGCTGCCCGTGGAGGCGGACTGTATGATCGCGACCGCTACCCGGGCCATGGAGCCCACCCTCAACCCTTAACAGATCTCCCCGGCAGAGCTAATACCCTTGGGGGTGCGCTTCGACGCTGCCCGTGGGCTCCGAGGCCCCCGACTTCGAGGCCCCGACGCCCCACGGAGGCTTCATAAGGCTTGCCGACGTGAGGGCCGAGTTCCTGGTCGTGGTGGTGGCCGCCAGCCCCAGGGACCTACTGCCCTTCTCGAGGCTGAGGAGGGACTTCCAGAGGCTGGGTTCCAGGGTGGTAGGCGTGCTGCCCATGGACCCCGGTAGGGCGGCCCGGGCCGTGTCGAGGCTGGGCCTCGAGGTGACGGTTGCCTGCGACCCCGGGGGGAGGATTGCCTCGGCGTTCGGGGCTGCAAGGAGGATAGGCCCGTTTCTGAGGGTGAAGACCACGACGTTCATAATTAGGAGGGGTGTGGTCGAGGAGGTGGTTTCGGGGTTTAGCCCAGGGGTCCAGGCGTTGAGGGCTCTAGAGTACATCAAGGAGGCTAGGAGAGCCTAGAGGGCTGGGTCCCTGTCGTAGTACACGAAGACGTAGCCCCTGACCCTGCTATACTTGTCGAATACGTTCCCGCACGCCCCGATCAATATGGGCTCCCCCGTCACGTAGAATCCGGCGCCCTTCCCCCTAACGTAGATGAGCCTAGCCTCCCTAGTGTCCAGGTGCACGACGGCAAGCGCGCCCCCGCCCCTCTCCCCGACGAGCTTGGTTATGAAAGCTGCGGCCCACCTCACGCTTGCCCCCTCCCCCGAGAGGACCTGGCTAGCCCTTATGGTGAACTGGGTGACGAACATGTCCTTCTCTAGGAGCCTGCAGAGGCTGTGCCTCAGGGACTTAAGGTAGAACTGGACGAACCTGGACTCCTCCAGCGGCGTGAGCCTTATATTCTCTGCGGAGCGCCTGAGGCCCGCGAGTGCCTCATCGCTCATGGAGGGCTCGGGCAGAGAGGCTATAATCCTCCCGCTCTCTCTAGACTCACGGCTAGGCCCCGTAAGCCCGCTCCCGTCCCTCTCAGTCGACAGGCGGGGCGGGGCGGGCTGCGGCGACGCCTTTAGCAGCTCCCTGGCCCTCCTCAGTATAGCCTCGAGGTCTTTATCGCGCAGCTCTGCCAATGCTTACAGCCCCATGAACGTCATAACTACTAGCTATGTGGCTCCCACCCCGCAGGGCGTATACGCGCCTCTACGCGGGGTGACACTCCTCCCCTGGCACCCCGGGAAAGCTTTTTAGGCACTCCAAATATTTTAAACCTTTAGCCCGGTATCATCGCCTTCCATGAGTTAAACGCATGTTAACGATTGCTTTGAGGGCGGGGGAGACATTTTGTCATGTTTATGTACACTGTGCTACGGGTGTTTACGAAGGCCTCAAAGGCCTCGGCTCTCCCAGGAGACGGCGGCTCTCGGCTATGACGGTATTCCTCACCTTAAACCTCTCCTCGGGGGCCACGAGGCCCCTCTCATGGTAGGATAGGGCTTCCCAGTACCCGTCTACATACCTGTCAACCACTACAAGCCTGGCAAGCCACTTGCCGTGTTTCCACCCGTAGAGGCTCGGTATGTAGAGCCTGGCGGGGAACCCAGACTCCGGGGTGAGCCTCCTCCCGTCAAGCTTGACGGCTAAGAACCC
>JALUAM010000036.1 GCA_027051095.1 Acidilobaceae archaeon
TCATCCCGGCCGAGGTCAGGGCATACTCCACTATGCCCGGGGGGACAGGCTCCAGGATCGCAACGTCAACGTCGCTATCCTCGTCAACGTCGCCCCTCGCGACGCTGCCGTGGACGACCAGGAGGCCCGGGGGTATGCGTAGTGATAGGGCTTCCATCACCTCTAAGGCCTTCCTCCTCTTCTCCCTCAGCAGCATCCACCGGTCCTCGCTGTAGACAACCTCTGCTATCTCGCCCGTCACGTGCTAGGACACCTCTAGCACCTCCGAGGCCACTCTGTCTAGCACGTGTATAGGAGGTATGTCCCTGAGCCTTCTGCCGCTCACAGTTATGACTACCGCGTGCTCGTCGGGCAGGTAATGCCAGGTGTAGGGCGACTCCCTTTCAGGCCTCGGAGGCTCCTCCCCCTCCTCCAGGTAGTAGTAGGCTTCCAGGGTGACCCCGTCAAGCGTCCAGTAAATCCTGATCCTGTCGGCCCTCAGGTCGCTGCCCTCAAGGGCCACCATCTCAAGCTCTATGCTAGGCTCCTCGGGGTCGAAGTCCAGCTCCTCCAGCTCAAACCTCCCCTTAGCGTTGAGCCTGTCAAGGACCTTGGCCACAAGGCCCCTCCACGCCTCCACACCGTAGTAGATCAGCTCCTCGAATATGCTGACCGGCTTGTTGTGCTTCTTGACCCTTAGGAGCCTCGCCCAAGAGGCAACCTCCCCCGCGTATGATGAGAGCACGTCCAGCACATTATAGGTCAGCTGGTTTAAGTCTACCCCCAGCTCGTCTGCAAGCCTTGCAAGCTTCTCGGCCTTATCCCTCTCAAGCCTGGCCTTAACCTCGATGCTATCACCGCTCAAAGCCTTCAACCCCCTCGTAGCTAGCGCCCCCCGGGTCTAATAGCGGCTGTCTGCCCCTCAAGGCGTCGAGCCTGAGCACTACGTCCTTGTCCGTGACGGCTATCATGGGGGCCCCTGCCTCCAGGAGCCTGTCCTTGTAGGGCAGCTTCTTGAGCATCGAGACTACCACAGGCCCCCGGGAGACCCTGAGCAGCTCTCTCACAGAGGCCTCCAGGTCGTCTACCAGGTCCAGCACTGTGAAGCTGTACACAACGTCGAAGCTAGCATCCGAGAATGGGAGCCTCTCCACGTTGCCCAGGACCGCTAGGCAGAGGCCCGGCGGGCAGATCTTCGAGAGCCTCCACCTGGCTATGCCGAGCATGCAGGGGCTGTAGTCGACACATACATAGCCTTCTAGCCCGTCGAGCACGCCGGCCTGCGCCATGTACTCGGCTAGGAGCCCCGTCCCGCAGCCTGCGTCGAGAACCAAGCCCCTGGGGGGCACCCTCCTCAGGGCCGCCATGTACTTCGAGTACTGCTCCGCCCTGTAGAGTTCGTCGTAGCCCTTACACGTGGCCTCATACCTCTCCCTGATGACGGCTCCCTTAGGCATGGAGGCCTACCCTCCTCCAGACGACCCTCACATACCCCCTGCCGCGCTCGACCTCCAGCCTGTAGACGCTCCTCCCCACCACGGCGCTGTGAGGGCCCGAGGAGACCGCCTTCCAGGTCTCAAGCGCTAGGACCTCGGTGAGCTCCTCAGCACCGCGGCCCCTATACAGCATCTTCGGCGCCACCTCCCTAGCCGCCAGTGATACTATGAAGCTGAGGGTGCTCACAACGCCTAGCGCCAGGCTGAGGGAGGCGCCGCAGCCCCACTCGCCGCCCGACACCGCGTGGAGGGCCAGGCATATGAGGGCGAGTGGCGTTGCTATAGTGAACGCGTAGCCCGCCAGCCTGAGCAGCCCGCCCACCAGCCCCTCGCTCCTACCCTTCATTAAGACCACCGTGAACCTGTCCTTGAACTCCGCCGGCGAGTCCATAAAGCCTGAGGGCAGCACGACGTCGCTCTCTGCGAGGCTCCTCCACCCCTCCAGCTCCACGAGGGGCCCCCTCACGACTATGACCGTGAACTCGCCGGGCAGAGCCACGTCTCTCATCAAGACTGCGGCGCCTCTCGTTAACCCCCATCACACAGCCCCGCCGGGGGAATGAATTAGCCTTATACAGAGGCGGGGTGCGGGGTAGAGTACCTGGAGGTGCGGCGGAGGGTTGAGGCTGGTAGACCTCACGCAGCCTATAAGCCCCTCGACTAGGGTGTTCCCGGGCTACCCGCACCCGATAGTGCACAAGTGGACCACGATAAGGGAGGACGGCTACTTCAGCAACCTCCTAGTCTTCGTCGAGCACACTGCCACCCACATGGACAGCCCGGCCCACTTCATCGAGGGAGGCCCCACGATAGACAGGCTCCCCCTGGAGAAGTTCTTCGCGAGGGCGGTGGTCCTCAGGTTCGAGAAGAAGCCCGGCGAGCCAGTGTCGAGGAGAGAGGTCGAGGAGGCTTTGAGGTCCTCGGGAGCCAGGCCCGGCAGGGGCTGGTACCTGCTCTTCGCTTTCGGCTGGGACAGGGTTGAGAGCATGGATGACTGGCTCAAGTACCCCTACCTGGAGGACGACGTGGCGGACCTGGCGCTGGAGCTCGGGGTCGAGGGGATAGGAATGGACACTCCCAGCCCTGACCTAGCCCCCTTCAACGTCCACAAGAAGCTGCTGCCCCGGGGCGTCGTAGTTGTTGAGAACATGGCTAACCTGGTTGACCTCGCGGGGAGGACCTTCGAGCTGGTGATACTGCCGTTGAAGGTTGAGGGTGGCAGCGGGGCGCCGGTGAGGGCTGTAGCCAGGCTTGGCGACTAGCTGCGGGGCAGCCGCGCCTATAACCCCAGCGCATCCCTTTTAATCTCCAGGATCCAAGGCCCTGTGGAGGCGCCGGCTCGGAGCATGGGTGTCCCAGGGCATGGCGGTTGACCCTCAGCGCGTGGCCCAGGCAGTGTCCCAGATGCTCGAGAGCGAGGCCGCCAGGGCGATAGCGATCAAGGCCGCCGAGGTCCTAGCGATAGCAGTTCTCGCTGTGATAGCCCTCTGGGCCGCGAAGGGCTTCATAAGGGGTCTCGCACTCGCCAGGGTGATAGACCCCGGCAGCGTCGGCTACGTCTACTCGCTGACAAGGAACATACTCCTGGTCGCGGCAGCGATGCTCATGGTATACGTTGCGACGGGCAGCCAGCTCCTCATGATACTAGTGCTGATAGCAGTCACCGCGACGCTGTTCTCAGGCTGGGACGCACTTGCAAACCTGATCGGGTACTACGTGATACTCGGGTCGAGGATGGTTAGCAAGGACGAGTACATAGTCTTGCCCAACGGGATCCACGGGAGGGTCAAGGAGATCAGGCCCTTCTACATAGTGCTCGAGAACAGGTACGGCTTCTACATAGTGCCAAACGCACAGATCGTGAGGAGCGGCAAGCTAACCAGGAAGGACATGAGCTACTTCAGGCTCAGCATAAGGATGTGGGGGATCACGGACCACGCCCTCATAGAGAGGATGAAGGAGAATATAAGGGAGGACCTGGAGGCCGTGCTGAGGGAGATGGCTT
>JALUAM010000037.1 GCA_027051095.1 Acidilobaceae archaeon
GGCCCCCATCCAGGAGGCCGCGCCCCCCACTCCCCTGGCCACGGCCTCCGCGTCCACTATGCTCGAGACACCCACACTATACATGATGTAGAGGGGCCTGCCGCCCGACGCCGCCACGTCGGCTGCGGCCGCCACAGTCGCCTTCCAGCCCCAGTCCTCCAGGGTCATCCAGGGGAGTATGCTCTCGCGGGCGGAGTACCCGTCTATAGAGGCTATAACCCCCGGGAGGGCCTCGCAGGCGTCGAAGCCCCAGCACCACTCAGAAGAAGAGGCCCTGGCTAGCCTCCTAATAGCGCTCCCCGCTATACCACTTCACCGCTGATAGGATGATGCGGGGGGCTGTAATCCAGCTATTGGCGCTGTTGGGCGGCGCCGCCGAGGTTGTCAGGGAGGGCAGGGTTGGCGAGGGGGGAGCCGGGGACTCGGGGCTAGCCCTAGCGTTGCTGGCAGCATCTGCGGCGGCACTTGCGCTCTCGCTAGCTGCGGAGTATTTGAGCGGTAGGGGCGCGGGGTTTACATGGACGGGGAAAAGGGGCGCTTCCAGGGCCATGTAGACTCTCGGGAGCCCCTCCTTTTAAACCCCGGCTATGCCCCCTTTAAACCTGGGGCTATCGTGGAGGCTCTACGCTCCAGGCCCCTTCTTATAGCCGTAGCCCTCGTGGCAGTGGTGCTGGTTGCAGCAGCGGCCCTCTACCTGGCCGGCGGCGGGGGGGAGGCTGCGGGGGCGGCCGAGGAAGAGGGGAAGGTTAGGGTCCTCGTGCTGTTCGATGTGGGTGGCAGGGGCGACCTCAGCTTCAACGACATGGCGGCCCTGGGCGCTGACAGGGCTGCTAGGGAGCTCGGCGTGGAGGTAGTGTACCAGACGCCTCAGAGCCTCGACGTTATGGAGAGCGTTCTGGACGCGGCCAGCAGGAGCGGCGAGTACGACCTCATAGTACTCGTCGGCTTCCTCTGGCAGGCCCCCCTGGAGAATGTGGCCCCGAGATACCCGGAGCAGAAGTACGCTCTCATAGACGCGGCCACCAGCAAGCCCTTCGAGAACGTGGCATCCTATGTCTTCAGGGAGCAGGAGGTCGCCAGCCTCGTGGGCATTATAGCCGCTGATATAGCGAGGAACATAGCAGAGAGGACGGGAGAGCCCGCTAAGGTCGGCGCAGTGGCCGGGATGAACATACCCCCGCTCTGGAGGTTCCACATAGGCTACCTCTACGGGGTGCAGTACTATAACAAGGCTACGGGCTCCAACGTGGAGCTTGTGTGGGTCTACACGGGCAAGTTCGACGACCCCACCCTGGGTAAGAGCTACACGGAGCAGATGCTCCAGGAGGGCGTTAGGGTCTTCTACGGCCTGGCCGGCCTGACCCATGTTGGCATGTTCAACGCTGTAAAGGAGGCGGCCGCGCGGGGCGTCACCGCGTTCAGTATAGGCCAGGACGCCAGCCAGGAGTGGTACGACCCGTACACGATTATAATAAGCGGGCTTAAGAGGGTCGACGTGGCCGTCTACACGGCTATAAAGGACGTGGTCGAGGGCAGGTTCAGGGGCGGCATCATAAGCCTAGGCCTCAAGGAGGGCGGCCTGGGCCTCAGCGACGAGGAGATCATAAGGTACTTCGCCGAGATAGCGATGCAGCAGGGCCTCCTACCTGAGGGTATGACGCCCGACGACGTTGTCAGGGTGGTCATGCAGCTTAGGGAGGAGTGGATCAGCGATGAGGCTTGGAGGCTTGTAGAGGAGCTTAAAACCAAAATAATTAACGGCGAGATAAAGTTTGTGAACCCCAAGTCGCAGGATGAGTACGAGCGGATCATAAGCGAGCTAGAGAAGGGTAACCTAAACGCGGCTCTCGAAGAGGCTGAGGAAGGCGAAGAGATAACTTATTAAACTAGCAGTCTGGGCCCGGCCTATCATGGCTTTTTAAAGTAAATTCTACTTTCCCAGAGGGCCCGGGAGGTTAAGCTTCGTGGCGGCCGAGCCCAGGCCTTTGGTCGAGATGAGGGGCATAGTCAAGGTTTATCCCGACGGTGTGAAGGCTCTCGACGGCGTCGACTTCGACGTATATAGGGGGGAGGTCCACGCTCTCCTGGGCGAGAACGGTGCGGGCAAGACTACGCTCATGAGGATACTCTATGGGGAGATAAGGGCTACGAGCGGGGTCATCCTCGTAGACGGCAGGAGGGTCTCGTGGAGGGGGCCTTGGGACGCTATAAGGTCAGGCATAGCTATGGTGTACCAGAACTTTAGGCTTGTCGAGGGTCTAACAGTAGAGGAAAACCTTCTAGTATACCTTTCAAGTCTGGGTCTGCCGAGGGCCGAGGCTAGGAGGAGGGTGGAAAGGGTCGTAGAGGACCTAGGGCTCTCCGTGGATATGGACGCCCCCGTGGAGAAGCTGCCCCCAGGGGCTAGGCAGAGAGTCGAGATAGTAAAGGCTCTCAGCGGGGGCGCCCGTCTACTGATCCTGGATGAGCCCACAAGCAACTTGACCCCTCTAGAGGCCAGGGGCCTCTTCAAGCTCATCGGCAAGCTCAGGGAGAAGGGCGTGGCGGTCGTCTACATAACCCATAAGCTGAGGGAGGTCGTAGAGGTCGCCGACAGGGTCACAGTGCTCAGGAGGGGTAAGGTGGTGGCGAGGGTGTCTAGGGGTAGCGAGGGCTTCAACGAGGAGAGGCTTGCAGCATTGATGGTGGGCGAGGTTCCGAGGCCGTCCAGCCCCGCGTCAAGGCCCCTGGGCGGGGAGGTCCTAGCGGTCAAGGACCTCTATGTGGCCGGCGACGACGGCTCCGTAAGGGTTAAAGGCGTCACGTTCACGGTGAGGGGCGGCGAGGTCCTAGGCATAGCGGGCGTCGCAGGTAACGGCCAGGAGGAGCTAGTCGAGGCGATTATAGGACTTAGGGCACCGCTCAGGGGCTACGTGGAGGTCCTGGGCAGGAGGGTCAGAAGCCCCAGGGACTTTTATGAGGCCGGCGGCGCCTTCATACCCGGCGACAGGGCTAAAGCCCTCTCGCCCGAGCTCAGCGTGGCCGAGAACGCAGCCTTCATCTACTACACCGCGTCAAGGGCCCTGCTCCTCAGGCCTTCTAGACTCGCGTCGCTCTTCGACAAGCTGGTCAGGAGCTTCGGGCTGAAGGCCGGCGGCCCCTCAACTCCCGTATCAAGCCTGAGCGGTGGTAACCAGCAGAAGGTTCTCGTGGGGGCTGAGTTCATGAGGGGGTTCAAGCTTCTAGTGGCGGTCAACCCGACCCAGGGGCTTGACGTGGCCACAGCAGCGTTCGTTAGAAGGCTCATAGTGGAGGCGGCGTCGCGGGGCAGCGCTGTCCTCCTGATCTCTAGCGATTTGGATGAGGTCCTGGAGCTGAGCCATAGGGTTGCGGTGATGTCGTCAGGCAGGATTGCTGGAGTTCTGGCGAGGGGAGAGGCGACGCCAGAGAGGCTGGGGGTGCTAATGGGTGGCAGCTAGCAGAGAGGCATTTCTAGTCGTCGCGTCGCTAGCGGCCGGGCTAGCTGTGGGCGGCGTAGCCCTAGCCTTCGGAGGGGCGAACCCCGTCAGTGGGGTCTACGTCCTCCTCACTGGGTTCACGTACTACCCCGAGATATTGGTGGTGTCGGCGTCTATCTTAACGTTGACGGGGCTCGCCTTCGCGATCCCCTTGAGGATGGGCTTCTTCAACATAGGGGGTGAAGGCCAGCTATATGCCGGGGCCCTCGCGGCCCTGGTAGTAGCGCTGAACGCTCCCTACACGCCCCTCCCCGCGCTCGTAGCGGGCTTAGCAGCGGGGGGCCTTCTAGGCGTCATAGTGGGGCTTCTGAGGGTTAAGCTTAATGTCAACGAGGTCCTGAGCACGATAATGTTGAACTGGGCGCTCTACTGGTTCACATCGTACACCGTGATAACCAGGCTCTCCGACCCGGTATACCCTCACCTCACCCGCGAGGTCCCCGAGCCCGCGAGGATACCATGGATACCCTCCTCGGCTCTAGGCCCGTTATCGGACTTCCTGCCACGCGGGCTCCCCACGATACCTTTGATAAGCGCGGCGGTAGCGGTAGCCGCCTGGTTCTTCATGTACAGGACGCTGCCCGGGCTTAGGTACAGGTTCGCGGGGTCCAACGAGTACGCTGCACGGTCCCGCGGGGTCAACGTCGACCTGATCAGAATCCTTTCCATGGCGGCTGCTGGCTGCCTGGCCGGCCTGGCCGGTGCACTGCTAGTGCTCGGCCACAGCTATAGGATAGACACTGGGCTATCCGGCCTGTCCGGCTACGGCTTCGAGGGTATAGGGGCCGCCCTTATAGGCAGGAACCATCCCCTGGGCGTAGCCGCTGCTAGCATCTTCTTCGGGGGGCTGTATGCGGGCAGTGAGAGGATACAGGTGGAGGCTATGGTGCCCGCGGAGCTTGCCAGCATAGTGACCGGTGTAATCATTTTCGTGGTCGCCGCGCTCTCGGGGCTCCGCTACATAGCGCCGAGGCTCCTGGGCGCCGCGAGGGAGGTGTAAGGGCTTGCCGGAGATCCTAAGCGACCTGACCACCGTGGCCGTCCTGGCGTCGGCTACGATGGTGCCCATTACCCTCGCCTCGGTAGGCGAGATCGTGTCGGAGAGGGCGGGCGTGGTCAATATAGGCTTGGAGGGGATAATGCTCCTCTCGGCGTGGGCGTCTGTCGTAGCGTTTCTCATAGGAGGAGCCGGATACCTGGAGGCCTACATGGTTGGAGGGCTACTCGGCCTTCTACTAGGCCTGCTGCACGGAGCTATATCCGTGTACCTGAAGGGCGACCAGATAGTGACGGGAATAGGGCTGAACATATTCGCCGCGGGCTTCACAGTCCTAGGCACCTATGCTCTGTGGGGCACATTCTCCAACAGCCCCTCCTTCCAGCCAATGCCTGGGATAGCCGTTGTCGCCGGCGTAAAGGTGAGCCCTCTAGTCCCCCTGTCCATCGCCGCCGGCGTGGCGGCCTGGCTCTTCCTATATAGGACCGTCACGGGGCTTAGGCTGAGAGCCTGCGGCGAGGATCCCAGGAGCGCCGAGGCCATGGGCGTCAATGTGGGCCTCTATCAGCTGGCCGCTGCGGGCTTCGCCGGCCTGATGGCGGGGATAGCGGGTGCATACCTGAGCGTGGATTACCAGGGTGTGTTCGCTAAGAATATGACCGCGGGCAGGGGGTTCATAGCCCTTGCAAACGTAGCCTTCAGCGGGTGGAACCCTCTAGTGGCGGTCGCGGGAGGCTACCTCTTCGGCCTCTTCCAGGCAGCAGCCATCAGCCTCAACATAGCGCTCCAGGAGGAGGCAGCCGCCAGCCTGATAAACGCCACACCGTACCTCGCGACGCTAGTGGTCGTAGTACTCGTTGCTAGGAGGGGCTTCAGAGCCCCCCGATGGCTGGGCAGGCCGTTCGTGAAAGAGTGAGCGTCGGCTGGCGGCTTAACGCTTATATAATTGAGGCCATACAGGTCAAAGTATTACTGAGTAGCCGGCGGGTGAAGGTGGAAGAGGGTTGTCGCTGCCCCGGAGCAGGCTTGTTCTAGCGGCCGTGGTAATCATAATATTAATCCTGATAGGAGTGGGCTACACGCTTCTCTCCGGCCAGGTCCTGGGCGGCGAGAGGATCGTCGTTATAGGCACCACCGACAAGATAACCGAGCTTGACCCCGCGACTAGCTACGACTTCTTCACGTGGGAGGTTCTAAGCAACGTGATGGCGGGCCTAGTGAAGTACGACCCAGAGACGGGAAGGATCGTGGGCGATCTCGCAGAGAGCTGGGAGGTATCAGAGGACGGGCTAGTATGGACGTTCAAGCTTAAATCCAATGCTGCCTTCCCCGACGGCACGCCCTGCACGGCTTTCGACTTCGTGAGAAGCATTAACAGGGTGATGACGATACAGGGTGACCCCTCCTGGCTGGTGACAGAGTTCGTGGAGAGCGTTGAAGCGCCCGACGAGTACACGGTAGTGATAAGGCTTAAGAAACCTGTGAGCTTCTTCCTAGCCGTCCTAGCGACACCACCCTACTTCATAGTGCACCCTAACTACCCCGACGATAAGGCTGAGCCCGACGCTACCTACGGAGGATGCGGACCGTACAGGATAGTAGAGTTCAAGAGGGACGAGTACATAATACTTGAGCCTAACCCGTACTACCCGGGTGAGAAGCCTAAGAACGACCGCGTCATCATAAGGTTCTATAAGAACAGCGAGGCGCTGAGAGCAGCCTTAGAGGCGGGCGAGATAGACGTGGCTTGGAGGACCCTGAACCCCGAGGACATAGAGAGCCTGAGACAGAAGGGCTTCAACGTGATAGAGGTCCCCGGCAACTTCATAAGATATATAGTGGTTAAGGTGGACCAGCCGCCGCTCGACAACAAGAAGATCAGGCAAGCGCTTGCCGCTGCCATAGACAGGAACGAGATAGCGGAGAGGGTGTTCAAGGGCACAGTAGAGCCTCTCTACAGCATGGTCCCCTCAACCCTGTGGAGCCACGAGCCCGTCTTCAAGTCAATGTACGGCGATGGCAACATAGAGCTTGCGGTCAAGCTCTTGAGGGAGGTTGGCATTAGCGAGGCAAACAAGCTTAGAGTCGTGCTATGGTATACGCCAACCCACTACGGCGACACGGAGGCGGCCCTTGCAGCCGTTATAAAGGAGCAGTGGGAGAGAACTGGACTCATAGAGGTGGAGCTTAGGAACGCCGAGTGGGGCACCTACGTAGACCTGCTCAGCCAGGGCAAGATGATGCTGAGCCTGCTAGGCTGGTACCCCGACTACCTGGACCCCGATAACTTCCTAACTCCCTTCCTGCTCTCGACGGCCAACAAGTGGACGGGGACAGGCTACGTGAACCCCGAGGTTGACAGGCTCCTTCAGGAGGCCCAAGCCGTCACCGATGAGGCTACGAGGGAGAGGCTCTACAGGGAGGTACAGAGAATACTGGCCGAGGACGTCCCCTACATACCGCTAGTTCAGGGCAAGCTCTTCGTAGTCGTTAGCGATAGGGTTGTAAACCTAGAGGTAAGCCCCCTACAGTTCCTGATATACTCCAGCATAGAAGTCTCGGGCTAGCCGGCATCTTTTTGGTTGGCCCGGCCTCTACTCTCAAGGTTTTAGGAGGTACTAGGCTTGAGCCTGGCTAGGTACGTTGCCGTGAGGCTTTTGCTCGTGGTGCCCACCGTGCTAATACTTTACACTATAGTATTCATAGTTATGAGGGTTCTGCCGGGCGACCCTGTCCAGGCGGCCCTCGGCGTCCACTACGTGCCGCCTGAGGAGCTGGAGGAGCTTAGGGCTAAGCTAGGGCTGGACAAGCCTCTCTACGTTCAGTACTTCGAGTACTTAGCCGGGCTGTTGAGGGGCGACCTTGGCGAGAGCATGGTGTTCCAGGGGCGGAGCGTGTGGGAGGATATAAAGGACAAGTTCCCAGCCACCCTAGAGCTCACACTGGCGGCATTCACCGTCAGCGTTATAATAGGGTTTGTTACCGGTAGCATTGCGGCCGTCAAGGGAGGGTTAGTGGATAGGGCCATGAGGGTTTACGGTATAATCGCTTACACAATGTTCATACCGTGGCTGGGCCTAATGTTGATATACATATTCTCTGTTGAGCTGAAGCTCCTGCCATCCGGGGGCAGGATAGACCCGCGGTTTATCCCTAGGGATGTGACGGGCCTCTACATAGTGGACTCGATAATAACGGGGGACCTCCGCGCTCTGGCGAGCGCTCTCGAGCACCTTGTCTTGCCGGCGCTCACCCTGGGTATAGTACTGAGCGGGGCTTATACTAGGATAGTTAGGGTTCACCTAGCGGAGGCCCTCAGGAGCGAGTATTCTATAGCGTATAGGGCTAGGGGGCTCAGGGAGTCTAAGGTCCTAGCCCACGCCCTTAGGAACTCGATGGTCCCGGTGGTCACCCTCATGGGGCTCCAGCTGGCACTACTCCTAGGAGGAGCTGTGCTAACTGAGACTACGTTCTCGTGGCCGGGCCTGGGCAGCTTTCTCGTGGAGAGAGTGATGTACAGGGATTATACTGCAGTGCAAGGCGCTGTAGTCGTGTTCGCGGTCATAGTTAGCCTGACCAGCATTATAGTCGACGTGGTCTACGCCCTGATCGACCCGAGGATAAGGTATTAGCCTGGGGTGCCGAGGCGCCATGGAGGGCGGCCTCTTCTCGAGGCTCATGGGCGTCGTTGCGGGCTTAGTTAGGGGCCCTGGCGGCTTAATGACAGCTACGGGCCTCGCTATAATCACGATGTTCGCTTTAGTGGCCATAGCCGCCCCCTGGATAGCCCCCTACCCTCCAGACGTCAGGCCGCCGGGTGCAGGCCTCCTAGAGCCTCCTAGCCTCAGACACCCATTTGGGACTA
This sequence comes from Acidilobaceae archaeon, assembly GCA_027051095.1. Lineage (GTDB taxonomy): Archaea > Thermoproteota > Thermoprotei_A > Sulfolobales > Acidilobaceae > Aeropyrum. The sequence goes on from JALUAM010000037.1 coordinate 8,360, forward strand.
ACGATCTGGGCTATGACGTTTTCTCGCGCATAGTATGGGGGGCAAGGGTTGTCCTGAAGGTTGTGCTGCTCTCGAGCCTGATGAGCATGGCCGTTGGAGTGCCTCTCGGCCTGATAAGCGGCTACTATGGGGGGCCTTTAGACAGACTGCTCAGCATGGTTATGGATAGCTTATACGCGTTCCCGGGCATAATAATGGCCATAGCAGTGGCTAGCGTGTTAGGCCCCAGCACCTTCAACGCGGCCGTCGCCCTAATGGTAGTCTACGTCCCCACGTATTACAGGATGACTAGGGCGCGCGTGCTTGAACTCAAAAACGAGCCCTTCATAGAGGCGCTTCAAGCGATGGGCGCCCCTGGCTGGGTTATACTTGTCAGGCATATACTGCCCAACGCTGCCCCCACGATCCTTGTCGTCTTCGGCCTTGCTAGCGCAGACGCTATCTTGACCGAGGCGGGGCTCAGCTTCTTCGGCCTCGTAGCAGTCTACCCCCAGCCTGACTGGGGCCTAGACCTCTACTACGGCAAGAACTACCTCCTAGACGGGGCCTGGTGGCTTGTGTTCTTCCCCGGCGCCTCGATACTACTGCTAGCCCTCGGCTTCGCGCTACTCGGTGAGGGCCTCTCGGAGAGGTTTAGGGTCAGGGGAGGCAGCTATGGCTGAGACGATCATAAGCGTTAGGGGCTTAAAGGTATACTACTATACGCTTTCGGGGGTTGTCAGGGCCGTTGACGGGGTGGACCTGGATATAGCGAGGGGCGAGTGGGTGACTATAGTAGGCGAGTCAGGGAGCGGTAAGAGCACTCTCGCCCTAAGCATGATGGGCCTCGTGCTGCCGCCCGGTAGGATTGTGGGCGGCTCAGTACTCTTCGACGGGGTCGACTTGACGAAGCTGAGCGGCGAGGAGCTGAGGAGGTTAAGGGGGAAGAGGATAGGAGTGATCTTTCAGGACCCTAGCGCCTACCTGGACCCGCTCAGGACTGTGGGGAGCCAGATAGCGGAAGCGGTGCTAGAGCACGGTGTTGCCTCGAGCGAGTCGGATGCGTGGAGGATCGCCGAGGAGGCACTGGAGATAGTGGGAGTTCCGGCGTCAAGGGCCCGCGCCTACCCACACCAGCTTAGCGGGGGGCAGAGGCAGAGGGTCGCGATAGCGGCGGCCATCGCTCTAAACCCGGACGTCCTTATAGCTGACGAGCCGACTACGGCTCTCGACGTCGTAGTGCAAGCGCGGATAATAGAGTTGCTGAAGGGTCTGCAGCGGAGGAGAGGCTTGACTATAGTCATGGTGACCCACGACATAGCGCTTGCCGGCGAGGTGAGCGACAGGATAGCCGTTATGTACTCGGGGAGGGTTGTCGAATGGGGTTCAGCCGAAAGGGTGATTGGCTCGCCCCTACACCCCTACACTAGGCTTCTGATAGACAGCGTCCCGGACCTATGGTCTAGAAGGAAGGTTAGAAGCATCCCCGGCGAACCTCCCGACCCCCGGAGGCCCCCTAGCGGCTGCCGCTTCCATCCCAGGTGCCCCCTAGCCGTGGAGGAGTGTCGCTCCAGGCAGCCTCCAAGGGTCTCCGCGGCCGACGGCTGGGCCGAGTGCTTCTTCGCAGGTGAGGCTGGCGGTGGCCGGTGACCTCCTAGTAGTCGAGGACCTGAGGGTGTATTTTCCGCTCTACCGGAGCCTGCTAGAGAGGCTTCTAGGCAGGCCGTACAAGATCGTGAGGGCTGTTGACGGCGTCTCGTTCACGCTTGGCAGGAGGGAGGTCCTGGCGGTGGTAGGGGAGTCGGGCAGCGGGAAGACGACCCTTGGCAAGGCTATACTGGGCCTTGTAAAGCCTGTCTCGGGCAGGATCCTCTTTGACGGTGTCGACCTGGCCAGGGCTAAGGGGGGCGAGGCTAGGAGGGTTAGGAGGAGGATCTCAGCAGTCTTCCAGGACCCCTATAAGAGTCTAGACCCGCTGATGCCCGTAGGGGAGCAGGTAGCGGAGCCCCTGCTCATACATCGCATGGCCGGCAGGAGCGAGGCTAGGCGTATGGCTATGGAGATGCTGGAGAAGGTGGGCCTGACGCCGGCCTCCGAGTTCTACTGGAGGAGGCCTCACCAGCTTAGCGGGGGCCAGAGGCAGAGGGTAGCGATAGCCAGGGCCCTCATAACTCAGCCAGACCTGATAGTAGCCGACGAGCCTGTGTCAATGATAGACGTGTCTCTTAGGGCATCAATACTGGAGCTGCTCGAGTCTGCTAGGAGGGAGCTGGGGGTCTCGGTGATACTAATAACCCATGACATAGCCACGGCCAGGGTGATAGCCGATACCGTGGCGGTCATGTACCTCGGGAGGATAGTCGAGTACGGGCCTATAGACGCTGTAGTGGAGGACCCTCGCCACCCCTACACAGCGGCCCTCGTGACATCGACCCCCAGCATATCTAGGAGGAGGCCTCCAAGGTTCCCTGTTAAAGGCGAGATAGGAGACCCCGCGAATCCTCCACCCGGGTGCCGCTTCCACCCCAGATGCCCCCTGGCCCTGGAGGAGTGCCGCAGAGTAGAACCCCCGTCAGCCTCGGACTCGGGCAGGACCTACTGGTGCCTGAATCCCCTAGGGCCGGGAGGCCTCTGGAGGGGGGTTGAAGCCTAGCCCCGTCAGGGGTTTAGACCCGGGCGGCGAGGGCCTTTTCCAGCTCTCTTCTAAACCATTGGAGCCTGAGTGCTGAGCCCCTCGGCGCCGCCACAGCTTTAAGGGGCCTAGCGGACACGTGGCCCGGCCTCTCCTCTAGGCAGCACTTGACGGCCACGCTGTAGTCGGCTTTTAAGAGTCTGGCAGCTAGCTGGGCGGCGCCCCGGGTTAAGGGGCCTTCGAGGGCCACCGCCACGTAGAGGCTGGTATAGGGGTCTAGGGGCGGCATGTCTAGGCCTAGCGCTTCGGACGCAGCCGAGGCAATGGCAGCGGGCACGAGCCTCTCGGCTATAGATACGGTTACAAGCTTAGACCCGCTATAAGAGGCTATGGGCCAGCACGTGGAGAAGCCTAGCGCCTCTATCACCGATGATATGGCAGCCGAGGCGGGCCCCACGCCTTGGCGGGCCTTGGAGCGGGCTCTCTTAACGGATTCGGTTAGGAGAGCATGCATGAGCCTAGGCGACTCTATGCAGGGCGACATAGCAGCCCTCGAAGCCTCCAACACTATATTCCACGTCCTAGGCTGTAGACCTACAAGTCTGGGGGCCCAGCCGGCGTCCAGCAGGCTATCAACTAGGGAGGGCAGTGACCTAGCGTCCCCAGCGTAGGCGAGGACTAGCTTGCGAGAGCTAAGGGTTGCTAGAGCCTTGAGCCCGACCTCCCCAGGAGTAGTGGGGGCCGAGCCGAGTCCATAGGCTCTGGAAGCCCACGAGTCTCTAACTACATCTGAGATCCTCCAGCCGCCTAAGCCTATCACCGCTGTTCCATCACCGCCCAGCGGAGTCTCGGATAGAACTGCGATACCATTGCCCTTAAACACCTGAACCTCGATAGTACTGGCTAGACGTGCTAGCGCCGCGGCCACGTTTACCTCACCGTGCAGCCTGGGTGGCCCCTGGTAGCCCCGAGAGCCGAGCCTGTACCTACCTGGAGAGCCGCTCTTGGGGTCCCAGGGCGTGAACGCTGTGGCCTGCTCTAGAACCTTCAGGTAGGCTAGTGCTATGGCTGCTGCAACGCCTCTAGCGGCGAGAGGGCCGTAAGCGGACTCTACTTCGTCCCGGGCCTTCCTTAGGGCTTTAGCGGCAGCAGCGTGGGCTAGCAGTTGCCTCGCGGTGAAGAGCTTGTAGACGACGTTGACACCGTACTGTCGTGGCGGCGACTCCGGCATGGGTTCCACGGGGATCAAGCCTTCGGCGGCTAGCATCGGCCACTCATCTCGTAGCCTGTCCTCGGCCGCTCTAACGAGGGCTAGGTCCTCCTCCTCCGGCTCTCTAAACCCGCTGGGCTCTTTCACCGCGATAAGCGCCAGGGGGTGGCGCCCCGGTCTGCCTTCATCCCATGAGGAGAGGGTGTCGCGGTACTGCTTTCTAGCCTCGTCCACAGTCACAGAGCCCCCCCGCGGGCACCTTATCAGCCTACCCTTGAAGGTTGTGAGCTTCTTCCTAGCTTCACCTGGCGAAGCCTTGACGATCCTAGCCTCCCCTTCCAGCGCGTCTACAGCCACCCTGGCTCTCTCGGACAGGACAGGGTCCCCTATTACGAGCGCTACGTCGCCTCCAGGGCACCTAGAGGTCCTAGCCCACACGAATCCCTCCACGGGAGAGCCTGGATACACTATGCCCGTCTCCTTCAAGGAGCGCTCTATGAAGACTTCTACAGCCTCGCTCAGGGCGCGCTTGAAGGTCGATTCGCTTACCATGGAGGCGGCCGACGCCGCTGAAAACCTCATCAGGGATGTTAGGTCCAACGTGTAGAGGGTCACTGAGGCCCCCCTCTGAGCCAAGGCTTCGCCAAGCCCGTGAAGCCCCCACTCAACTACGACGAAGGCGCCTTCGGCGCTTGACGGCGGCTCACATGCTTTACCGGAGAGCGAGTCCCTCAGCCTGCCATAGGAGCCTAGCGCTGCTGCTATAGCCGCAGAGGCGAGACACCTCTCAAGCCTAGAGGATTCTTCATTCATGCAAGCCCCCGCCGCGAGGTTACATGGGGGAGGCTCTAGGGAGGTTAGGGGGCCCGCGGGGCGGCCGCGTTGAACGCTAAAAGTCTGGAAGAGCACAGTAGCTTGGGGGCTCGAAGTGCCCGATAACAGGTTCTCGGAGCTCCTAGAGGAGGCCTCCAAGCTCGGCAGGGTGATAGACCACTATGTGATGGACGCCCTTAGCATGTACCCTCAGAGGCTCGTAGACGCAAGCCTGCACTTGTTTAAAGCCGGCGGCAAGAGGCTGAGGCCCACTATAACTTTGCTGGCTGCTAGGATGCTCGGTGGCGTGGAGGCCGAGATGAAGGCCGTGCCCCTCGCCAGCGCGGTCGAGGTAGCCCACACCTTCACGCTGATACACGACGATATAATGGACAAGGATACTATGAGGAGGGGCGTGCCGACAACGCACGTAGTGTACGGCGAGGACTGGGCTATACTAGCGGGTGACCTGCTCCATGCACTCTCGTACAATTTCATAGCTAGGGCGGTCTCGGAGGGTCTCAGCGAGGAGCAGGCTTACAGGGCCCTGAAAGCTCTGAGCGAGGCAGCGGTCTACGTATCGAGGGGCCAGGCGCTCGACATGCTATTCGAGACTACGTGGGACGTGACTGTAAGCGACTACCTGAACATGGTGAGGCTGAAGACAGGCGCCTTGATAGAAGCCGCCTCAAGGATAGGCGCCGTAGCCGCCGACGCGAAGAAGTACGAGGAGGACGCTTTAGGCCTCTACGGATGCTTCACCGGCATAGCATTCCAGATCAGGGATGACATACTGGGGGTCTACGGGGACCCTAAGGTCACCGGGAAGCCTGTCTACAGCGATCTGAGGAGGGGGAAGAAGACGATACTAGTAGTCTACGCTGTCAGAGAGGCGGGCAGGGAGGAGCTAAAGAAACTGATAGGCCCTAAGGCCAGCGAGGAGGACTTGAAGAGGGCTGCCAAGATAATAGAGGAGAGCGGCGCGCTCGACTACGCCAATAAGATGGCTAAGATCTATGCCTCCAAGGCAAAGGAGATGCTGGAGGCGCTGGGCGGTGTGGCCGACGAGAGGGCTAGAAGGCTCCTGCTGGACCTAGCTGATTATGCTATAGAGAGGGACAGGTAGGCTATGGCTCCCAGGAGGATTGAAGAGGACTATTCTCCCAGAGACTACGAGTTCCCCGAGCTTTACTCGGAGCTTGGCGCCGGCGGCAAGTGTATCTGGGTCGACGAGGCAGGGGGCAAGTACTACAGGGACCCCTGTGAGGACTGCATTAAGCTCTGCATGATGCCCTACGAGCAGGCGTGGATGAAGATAGTAGACCCCGTCAAGGCGGAGATTACAGCTAAAGCGGCACTCGTGATACCCTGGGAGGGGCGTAGGGCCCTCTACCTGAAGCCAGGCGTCAAGGTGAAGCTTATAGAGGCTTACGGCATAGACGTCAGCCATGTCAGCTTCGAGGGGGAGCGCGTGGGCCCGCGAACAGTGCTGGCCTACGTCCTCACGGGCAAGGGAGAGACGAGGACCTTAAGGGCGGGCGAGGAAGGGATAGTAGCCCTAATCCTCACCGACCTATCGGAGGCACCCCCCAGGTACGTCTACGCGTTGATAAGGGAAGAGGACGCGATATGGCTTGAACCGGGGCAGTGATGAGTGGTGACGGCAGCGAGCCCCGGGGGTGCGGCGCCCGGGGCGGTGAGCTTATGTCACCCTCGCTGAGCTCCATATAGGGTGGTGAGGATGGCGTTAGAGGTCGAGGTTAAGGTCCGCGTTGACTGCGGGATGCTGGACGCTGTAAAGAGGAGGGCTGAGAGCCTGGGCTTCAAGTGTGGCACTCCCTCCCTGGAGACGGATACTTACTACTCCCACCCTTGCAGAGACTTCCTAGAAAGTGATGAGGCCCTCAGGCTGAGGATAGCCGGGCCCGAAGCCAAGGAAGCCAAGATAACCTATAAGGGACCCAGGCGAGTTGAAAGCGGGGTCAAATCTAGGGAGGAGATTGAGGTTACTGTACACGACGCTCAGGCAATGGACGTGATACTAGAGAGGCTCGGTTTCAGGAGGGTGGTCGAGGTCAGGAAGGAGAGAGTGTATTGCAGGAGTGATACCGGCGCGTCGGTAACGCTAGACAAGGTGGAAAGACTTGGATGCTTCGTTGAGGTTGAGGCAGGCTCTAGGGGTGAAGTTGAGCGGCTGCTAGGCAGGCTTGGGCTTGAGGGTATGGAGAGGGTGGTTAGGACCTACGCGGAGATGATGCTAGACTTAACCAGGTAGGATTCTGGCGGATAGCGCCCACGGGGGGCTTTTTATTAGTTAGGAGGGTCCTCAGCTTTAACTGGAGGGTGGAACCCAGTGATCCTGTTCGATTGGGGGACCTATAACGGGCTTGGAAGGCTCTACGCCGCGGCTAGTCTAGGCATGAAGCTGACCGAGATACCGCCTAGGGACCTCGTGAGGAGGAAGTACGACGAGGACTACTGGAGGAAGTACGGCGAGTATGCTTCCAGGGCGTTCACCACGATAACAGCTCACGCGCCTTACTATAACGCTGTGAGCCTGGACAGGGAGTCTATGGAGAAGAGCTGGAGGGGCTTCATAGAGGCCGCTAGGAAGGCTAAGCTGGCGAGAGCGATGATATATAACGTGCACCTGGGCTGGAGGGCATTCCTGGACCAGAGGGACCTCGAATTCTCGGCCGAGCTGCTGAAGAAGCTGGTGGCCGAGGTTGGGGACTCAATGCTGATAAGCGTGGAGGTACCGTATACCAGGAGGATGATAGGGACGTGGGAGGAGGTCAAGGCGCTCAGGGAGATGGTTGACCCGGAGAAGGTCATAGTCAGCGTTCAGCTAGAAAATGCGTGGCTTTACGAGACCGGCGCCGGCGACACTGGCAGGCTGGAGGAGGCCAATGCTGAGGCCGATGAGGGGTTCTGGGAGAGGATACTGGAGAAGACGCTCAGCCTAACCCACACCTACATAAGCCTGAGGTTCAGCCAGGTCATAGGCTTCGCCCTGGGGAGGAGGATATTGAAGAAGAGGGTGCCGCTCGGCAAGGGATACCCGGACTTAGATCCCCTAGCCAGGGCTCTAGCCAGGTTCATAGTCAAGAGGGTTAGGGAGAAGGGTCTGCCGCTCTCCATGCACATAATCTACACCGGCCCCCCGGAGACGAAATACAAGGACACGGTCATGCTCTACGCTAAAATCATGATGGAGGCTGTGAGGTATCTGTAGGTTAAAGGCGGTAGCTGTGGGGTTGAGGCCCAGGCGCTACCAGCTGGAGGCCGCCGAGTGGGCCCTGCGCAGAGGCAGAGCCGTAGTCTGCATGCCCACGGGCACGGGGAAGACCCTGATAGCGTGGCTCTGGGCTTCAAGGCTGCTGAGGGAAGGCAAGGCTAGGAGGGTGCTATTCCTAGAGCCTACGCGCTTCCTGGTGGAGCAGGTCACAGACTTCCTCAGGAGGATGGGTGCCAGGGCTTCGGCCTACCATGGGAGCGTGCCTAGGAGGCTTAGGATGCTGAGAGCCTCGTCTAGCACCATAGTAGTCGCGACGCCGGAGGCGGTGGCGTCCGACATAGAATTCTTCAAGTCGCTGGGCTTCGAGGCCGTCGTGGTGGACGAGTGCCATCACACCACGGGCCAGGACGCCTACGTTAAGGTCATGAGGGGGCTCGAGTTCAGGTGGAGGCTCGGCCTAACGCCCCTCGTGCCTCCGTCGAGGAGGGCGGAGATAGAGGGCTACATAGGCGAGGTGTGGTGCAGGGGCTGGGATGACCCTGAGATAGCCAGGTACATACCCTCCTGGGCGGGGGAGGTCTACGAGGCCCCGTTTAACAGCGCTGAGAGATCGCTCTACGAGGCGATAGAGGCTAGGTGGGAGTCTGCTGGCAGGGGTGGAAGAAGCCTCCTAGGAAACGCTCTGAGGTGGATGGCTAGGGACGGGGTGCAGGCTCTCAGGGAGACGTTTGAGAGGAGCGAGAGGCTAAGGAGGCTGATGGAGGGGCTAGAGGACCTTTTATACGATAGGCGTGTGAGGGGGCTCCATAAGCTCGAGGCTCTCTTAAGGGCGTTAAGGGACCACGAGCCCCTGGCTAAGGCAATAGTTTTCGTCGAGCGGGTGTCGGTAGCGCGGATGATAGCCGAGGCCCTGGAGTCCGAGGGGCTTCGAGCTGCGGTCCTCGTGGGGAGAAGGTGGGGTAGCCCCTCGGAGGCACTCGCGAGGGCTAGGAGGGGCGATACTAGGGTTGTAGTGGCTACTAGCGCGGGCGAGGAAGGCATAGACATGCCTGAGGCGGATATGGTAGTTGTTTGGAGCAATGTTGCGAGCCCACTCAGGTTCGTGCAGAGGCTCGGCCGCATGCTGAGGGCTTCTAGGGCTGTGGACGTGTCGAGGCAGAAGTACGCGGTGTTCATTGTAACCCCTGACACGGTCGACGTGGACAGCCTAGTCGACGGTATAACTGAGGCCGTGAAAGCGGGTGTTGCGGTCAACGTTGAAGCATCGACGGTTGAGAGGCTTATGAGGGAGAGCAGGAGGCGCAGGATACTGGAGGCCCTGGAGGAAAGGCCGATGACCGTGGACCTCCTCTCCCAGGCCCTTAGAGCCCCGCTCAGGAGGCTAGAGCCACACATCTCTTGGCTCTTGAGGGGGGGCCTCTTAGTATACATTTACACGAGGCACGGCAGAGTCTACGCACCCTCATACTCTGTAGACACGCTCAGAAGGCTCTACCCTAGAGAGACCACTCCTGACCCCGGCGCCGAGGCGACGATCACCTACGAGGCGAGCGGCTCAAAGGGGAGGATCAGGGGCGACAGGGCCTCGGCGGGTGCAAGGCTCCGCAGGGTCCTAGCGAGCTCCGGCACTATCCAGGGCATGAGGATCGCGGCGAGGATCCTCGAGGGGAGTATAATCAGGCAGTATACGTCAACATACAGCTTTCCAGTCAACAGCGAGGAGGTGCTAGACCTTGTGCTAGACAACGGCTTCAGCGTGTCGTGGCGCCGCGAGGAGGCGATGTAAGCACATAGAGCCCGCCGAGCCCCGCCGGCGCCTCAGGGCTCTTAAAACCTTCTCGGGGAAGAGGGCGGCCGATGGAGCTAGCCGCTGCTTCCCCTCCTGACCTGCACGAAGGCGGCCGCAGCGGCTGCGGCGGCAGCCAGTGATATAGCAGCGGCAGCCCCGCTAACTAGCATCGACCTCCTGCTTGACTCGACGGCCTCGCCCGCTGCTCTCCTAGCCTCTTCCGCGGATGCCTGGGCCTCGCCGGCCTCCTTGCTTGCTGACTGAGCCTGCGCTTCGATGGACCTCAACGCTTCCTGCAGCTGGCCAATTACCTCGTAGACCTCGCTCCGCAGGCTCTCAAGGTCGCTCCTAGTAGCCACGGGCGCCGCCTCGAGGGCCGAGACCCTCCCCTCAAGCGCTCCCAGCGCAGCCATAAGTTCGTCTATGCTCGAGGCCAGCGAGGCGGCCACGCTCCTAAGGCTCTCGACCTCTGCTGCCAGTGAGTCTAGCTCGGAGGCCAGGCCCGCCAGTCTGTCCTCTAGCTCGCCTATCCTCGACGACAGCTGGTTGGAACCCTCCTCCAGCAGGGCTACCCTGCCTTCCAGCTCGTCTAACCTGGCTCTAGCACTATCTAGGGCGGCGGCAACGGAGTCCAGCCTGCCCTCCAGGCCCGCGAGCGATCCCTCCAGCGCGGCCACACTCTCTTCTAGCGCCGCCAGCCTTGCAGCCAGCTCGTCTAGCCCCGCCTCTAGAGAGTCCTCTAGAGAGCCGACCCTCGCGGTTAGGTCCTCCACCTCAGCCTCAAGGTCTGTGACCCTTCGCTCAAGTTCCTCTACGCTTGACGATAGAGCCGTTAGGGCTCCTTCAAGCAGCTGCACGTCGCTCTCTAGCAGGTCGATAGCCTCCTCCAGCTCTGAGACCGCCGCCTCCAGGGTGTCGATACGGGACTCTGCTTCGCTGATCTTAGCCTCTAGGTCGGAGACTCTCCCTTCTAGCTCGCTAATCCTAGCGTCGAGCACGGCTAGGACATTCTCTATGGAGTCGACCCTCTCCTCTAAGTCGTCTACCCTCTGCTGGAGGCTGCTAACCAAGCCTTCAAGGGCAGCAACCCTTGACTCAAGGCTGGCAACCCTGCTCTCCCTCACCCCGCCGTCTACAACCCTCACCACGACCTCTGCCATCACGGCGGGCCCCCCGTACACTATGGTGTCGTTAAACCACGGGGCTCCTATGTAGACTAGGCGTAGCGGGTACTCGCCGCTAGGCAGCAGCGGCGCTATGAACTCAAGCGAGGCTGTGCCGTCGAACCTGGGGACCACCACGCCCACCACTATGTCCGCCAGGGTCACCAGATAGGGCAGACCGACGCCACTCCCAAGACCATCTATATCGACCCTGACTACGTCGCCGGGAGAGAACGTGGTGGGGCTGACCGAGATGCTAGGCCTCACAACGGTTATGCTTGTTACGTAGGACTCCGTAACCGTTGAAAACTCGAGGGTGTAATTACCTGGTGGAAGGTCGCGTGGCAGGCCTATGACCGCAGTGCCTTCACCTATCCCATTAGTGAATATAGTGCCCAGAAACGTGACAGGATAGTTACTACTATAGATGTACACGTTGATTACAGCGTAGGCCTCGAAACCCCCCACTATCACTACTATGTCAGCAGGGGGCGTAGGGTTAGGCCTAATAATAATCCAGGGTTGCGCCTCTGCCACGAGGGAGCCGCTGAGTACGGCAACCCCGATGATGGCTATGAGTGCTAGTGCAATCCTAGCAGGCTGCCTACTAGCCTCTAACGCGGCCAACGGGAAAGCCACCCTAAACAACAATTGTATCAATGAATTGTTATGTTTGCTATTTATAAAGACATGTTCAAACGTGTACTGAAATGTTTAATAATGTATGCGGTTGGAATCGGTCAGTGAGAGTTTCTACACGCCCTCCATCTGGTAAGCCCCCGAGTAGGTCCTAGAGGGACCCCACACCCTGGCCAGGACTAGCTGAGCTATGCGAGCCCCCCTCTCTATGGAAACCCCGTGCTCATTATACACTACCAGTAGCGCCTGGCCCCTCCCCTTGTAGCCTGGATCCCAAACAGCGCAGTGGAGCGCCGCGCCCATCCTTAGCAGGCTACTCCTAGGCCAGCAGAAGCCGATGTAGCCTGGGGGTATCGAGACCACCTCCTTGAACCTTATCCTGTAAGTCCCCGCTCTCAGCGTCCACCATCCGTTATGAGTTTCGAGGGGCCTGCCAGCGGGTATTGTCCTCTCCTTGACGCCAAGGGAGCCGCGGCCCTCCAGGACCTCGACCTCCCAGACGGAAAGGTCTACTCCCGCCGGCTGGATAGAGTCAGGGCCTAGGGGCCTCGCCACGCCTAGGAGGCCTAGGTCCTCGCCCCTCAGGAACACTCCGAGCCCCCCAGGTCTTGGGGCCTCGCGGCCTAATGGGGGGCCCGCCGCGCCTTTACTTCGGGTCTCAGATATATCTGCCCGCCGTGTGTTCCTTGACTTCTGGTTTGCAGGGGTTGGACGCCGCGGATAGGATGGAGGAACTGAGGAGGAGGGTCGTCGAGGGCGGGATAGCCAGTACTATGCTCTGGCTCGCGGCGCCGATAGCGGCTAGCAGGGTCCTGGGGACGATACAGGAGAGCGTTGACACAGCGCTCCTGGGCAGGCTGGGCGAGGCCCAGCTCGCGGCTCCCGTCGCAGTGTGGCCCCTTATAATGCTCTTCGTGGGCGTCACATTTGCTGTGGGAGCCTCAGCGGGCTCCCTGATATCGCAGCTGGTGGGTGCGAGGAGGTTCGAGGAGGCTTCTAAGGCCGCCGGCGAGTTCTGGGGGCTAGCCATAGGGCTGGGCGTTGTCTCTGCAGTGCTCGTAGCCGCCTCCGCCCCGGTGGTGTACAGGGTGCTCGGGCTGCCCGAGGAGGTGTACCCTCTAAGCCTGGCGTACATTTGGGTCGAGGCTGTGTCGATCCCGTTTATGTTCACGATGATGCTGTTCACGAGCGTTGCCAGCAGCATGGGAGACACCAGGAGGCCTTTCAAGGTGTCAGCACTCTCCAGCACTATCAACCTGGTGCTGGACCCGATCTTGATCTTCGGGCTATTTGGGCTGCCCAGGATGGAGGTGATAGGGGCCGCCCTTGCGACCTCGATATCGAGGATAATTGCGGGGGGCTACGCGGCGATCCTGCTGGTCAGCGGGTCGCTGGGCTTCCAGGTGCTGCCCCGGAGACCCTCCCCTGGCGTCGTGAGGGTGACGATGAGGGTTGGGGCTCCCGTCGCCGCGCAGCAGGTCCTTACAAGCCTAGGCTTCCTGGCGATGACAGGCATAGTAGCGGGGCTAGGGGCCACAGTGATGGCTGCCTACAACGTCAGCTTGGCGGTGATACACATAGTCCAGTCGCTCACGATGGGCTTCAGCGTCGCCATGGCGACCATGGTGGGGCAGAGCCTCGGGGCGGGCATGACAGGGAGGGCTAGGGAGGTCGCCGTGAAGGGGCAGGCCCTGGTGTTCGTACTACTATCGCTGGGCGCCGCGGCCGTAGTGGCAGGGAGGGGCCTGCTGGCAGCCGTGTTCACGAGCGACCCTGAGGTCCTAGCGGAAGCGGAGTTCATGATCGCCGTCTTCGCCCCAAGCATACCCTTCCTGGGTCTGGTCTTCACGGCCAACGGCGTCGCCAGGGGCAGCGGCTACACCCTCGTGCCCTCAATCCTCAACGTGGCCAGGCTATGGCTGCTAAGGGTGCCCCTGTCATACGCGCTGGCCTACCCCCTGGGCCTGGGATCGGCCGGGGTGTGGGCCGGGATGACTGCTAGCAACATAGTGGCGGGCACCGCAGCCTCGATATGGGTCTGCCTTGGCGGCTGGGCCCGGGCTAGGGCGCTGGAGGAGGCCTCGCTAGAGGCGGAGGCGCCTAGGGCGGCGGCGTAGGGAAGCTAGTCTAGCCTGCCCCTGTCAAGCTCCTCCATGAGGACGCTGAGATCGATGGAGGCGAAGCCCGAGGCCATGTCGCCGGCTCCGTACGATATAAGGACCTCGTCGTCCACGAGCCAAGCCCCGCAGGGGTATATGGTGTGGGGCCTGTCGCCGAAGACCTCCTCGGGCTCCCTTGGCTCCATTATGAACCTGGGTGTCACCGCCACGAGCTCAGGCTCCCTTCCCATCCTTACGAGCGCCGCGAACACCTTGTACCTTAGCGTCTCCGCCTCGACGCTGTGCAGTATAACCAAGTGCTCCCCCCTGCCGCCCTTGTACCCGTGGACGAGCGAAGACCAGCCTATCTTGTCCTCGAAGGGCGACGCCTCCATTACGATCCAGCTCTCCCTCGCCTCTATCCTCGCGAAGCCGTCTCCCCGGGGCGGCCAGTCGACGCGACTGACGAGTAAGTAGAACCTGCCGGTTACGTCGTGTATCCTGTGGAACGCGTAGACGCCGCTTTCAGCTTCGACGAGGAAGGCGTTCTTATCGCTTATGACTAGCTGGCTCCTCTCCCCCCTCAGCGCTATGTAGCCCCTCTTGGCCCAGGAGCCGCCGTCCTCTGCGGCCACTACGGGGTAAGTCCTGCCGGGCGTCTTCTCTCCGGCGAAGTAGAATATAGTCCTGCCGGTATACACCAGGTGCTTCACGCCGCCTACGTAGGAGAGGCGGGGGTCCTCGGCCCCCCAGAAATCGGCCCACACGCCGGGAACTATGACCGGCCTGGCCTCGACTCTCTCGAGAGAGTCCAGAGAGCCGTCTAGAAGGTCCTCTAGGCTCACCCTAAGCTCTCCTATTATGCTAGCGTAGGTGTAGTAGCCCAGCTCTATCCTAGCGTAGATGAGGGCGTCACCGCCATCAACCTCTATGGCTGGGTTGAAGACGGCCGCCACCCTTCTACTGGGACCCCTGGTCAGCACTACCTGCTCGGGCCTCAGGAAGGACCTACGCCTAGCCATGTCAACGGTCTCGGGCTTCCGCGCCACGAGCGCCTCCTTAAGCCCCCTGGCAGCCATCAAGTAGCCGCCAAGCCCCCTCCCCTTAATCAAGGCCCGGCACCCCCACAGCCCTACCCCCAATAGCCCTTAAAGCCCTGAAGCCCGCCGAGCTAGCAGTGGGCTATGAGGAATTCCGGCGGCGCGACCCCGGCGGGGATGACTGCCGCTTCGCTGGCCCGAGCCCGCTTAAGGGTCCTTGATCAAATATTTCGAGTCCCGGTGCCGGGCTTGGAGGAGGCGCTGGGCAGGGTCAGGCGGCTTGAGTGCTCTAAGATCTGGGTTGTGGAGGAGTCTCATGCGGCCGCTCACCTCGCGAGGAGGGGCGTAAAGGTCCTATCCACTCCTAGCCTGCTCCTCATGTTCGAGGTCACTGCCAGGGAGTGCATCGACGCAGGGCTGCCGGAGGGCTACGTGACCGTTGGCACTCTAGCCCTGGTCAGGCACCTATCGCCGGCCCCCGTCGGCTCCAGGGTCGAGATCCGCGTTCGGGTTGAGGGGGTGGATGGTGGGAGGATAAGCGTCTACGGGAGGGCCGTGAGCGGGGACAGGCTCGTGGGGGAGCTCTTCCACGAGAGGAGGGTTGTCAGGCTGGAGGAGTATGTCAAGAGGGTTGCCGAGCGGTGAGCAGGTTACACGCGTAAAGCGATATAAACCTGCTTGCACCATCACCTAAACGGTGTGCATTCAAGTGCTCCCCCGCTTCATCGCGGCCGCGGCACCCGTCATAGTCCTTGCATGGCTTGCCGTGGTCGCCGTGGCCCTACCCCTGGCTCTCAGCATAGACGAGGTTCTTGAGGTCGGCGGTGGGGCGTCGCTGCCTGAGGACGCTGAGAGCCTAAGGGCCTTCAGGGAGCTTGAGAAGCTTAGGGAGGAGCTGGCGGCGCCCCCCCTCGCGGCCTCCAAGGCTATATTAGTCGTCAGGGGGCTAGCGGACCCGCTAGACCCCGAGGATTTCTGGGCGCTAAGGGAGCCCTATGAGGGGTTCAGGGAGAGGTACGGAGCCTTCTCTTGGCTTGACGTAGCGGAGCTAGCGCTGGCCGAGGCTGAGGCTAGGGCTGTTGAGGCTGTGGAGGGCGGATTCCAGCTGTTCTCGGCCGTGGACGGCCTCTGGGAGGCCTACACTAGCGCCCTGGAGAGGCTCTCGGGGCTCGTTGAGAGCGTAGAGGCCCTTGAGGGGCTGCTTGTGAGGCTGGACCTCGCGTACTCGACGGCTGCTAGGTCCCTGGAGGAGCTGGCCGGCCGCTCACAGGAGCTGTACGCTGCGGGCGAGCCCGTCGAGGCTATATGCCTGGAGGCCGTACCCGGCTTCGCCGAGCTCTACATAGACGTGGTCAGGGTTGAGGGGCTCCTGGAGTACTATACCGAAGCATTCGAGGAGGGCCTGAGCGAGGCTGATATAGCGTTCGTCACGCTGGCCACCAACCTGCCGGAGGCGGGGCTAGAGCCCGTAGCCCCCGAGTTCGTTGTTGTCGTCTACCAGGCGGTGCTATCAATCGGTGGCCCAGAGGCCTTCGACAACTATACTGCCGCCCTCATAGCCGGCCAGCTGGCGGAGGCCGCTGGGGGAGGAGAGGCGTCCAGGCTTGTGGCAGCGGCGTGGGCGGAGGTCGCGGTGAGGGCGCCGCCGCTCAAGGTCTTCTTAGCTGAGAGGGGCGTCCAGGAGGGGCAGGCTGCGATAGCATCGATAGTTAGGGACTCTATGCTCCCTGCCGCCAGGGAGGCAGCGGCGAGGGCTGTAGCAGAGCTGATTGTAGAAGAGGCTCCGCTCCAGGCTAGGACCCTGCTGAGACTCTACCTGGATAGCCTTGTGAGGCTGGGCTGCACCCCCGAGGTGAGGGCTGACGCCCTGAGGGAGGCCGTGAGGTCCTACCTGGAGGGCCAGGGCTATCCCGGAGAGGTGGCGGCCCTGGCGGCCGAGGCTGTGGCGTCTGGCGATGCAGGTGAAATCAGGAGGGCTGCGGCGCTGGCAGTAGCCTATGGAGCCATTGCTGAGGCCGGCTTAGAGGGGTTAGACCCTGAGCTCTTGGCTGAGGTCCTAATCAGGTATGACCCGGAGGCGGAGGCGGCGATAGCTGCTAGCTCAATCCTAGCTGAGAGGGCGGCCGTCGACCTTGCTGTAGAGGCTTTCGGAGCGCCGAGGGAGGTCCTCGAAGTGGTTGTCGAGGAGGGGGTTGAGGCTGCTGCCGCCAAGCTGGTGGCCGAGGAGGCGCTGGCCAGGGGCGCACCGAGGGAGCTGGTAGACGCTATCCTGTCAGACCCGCCTTCTAGCAGGGAGGAGGCTCTAGAGCGTGCGGTATCGGTCCTTAAGGAGAGGCTCGTCGGCGCAGGGCTGCGGGAGGAGCCTGCGGGCCTACTAGCCGAAGCGGTGCTGAGGTCCTACCTGGAGGGCGACAGGGACGCCGCTCTATCGGCAGCCACCGAGGTCCTAGGCTCCGAGGCTGTTGATGCTGTGATGTCGGAGCTGGAGGGGGTGCTAGTAGAGCCCGGCAGGAGGGGCTTCATAGTGGCCCTCGTGGAGGTGAGGGATTACGGCGAGGTTGAGGAGGCTAAGGGCGAGCTGGCTGCTATGGTAGCGGCGATAGGTGGCTCGGAGGTCCTGGCCACAGGGCCCCTCGTCTTCGAGGCTGAGATGGAGACCACTGTAGTGGAGGACCTGAGGAGGAGCGACATGGTGAGCAGCGTGCTGGTCCTCGCAATACTAGCCGGGGTCCTTGGCACCGTTGTGGGCGTGTTCCTGCCCTTCGTGGGGATAGGGGCAGGGCTCATAGTGGCGTCGGCTATAGTCTACCTGCTGGCCTCTAGGGACGTGGTAGACGTCATGGACATGAGCAGGGCCCTCATGATCTCGACGGGGCTGGGCCTGGGGATAGACTACGCGGCCTACGTGTCCAGGAGGTTTAGGGAGAGCCTGAGAGGCTCCAGGGGGCCCTGGGAGGCTGCCGAGGAGGCGGTCAGGAGGAGCTGGAGGCCTGTCGCAGCGGGCGCGTTCGCGGCCGCCGCGGGCTTCGGTAGCCTAACGTTGGCGGAGGGGTTCCCCTTCGCCCGCTCCATAGGGATGGTGGTGCCGATCTCTGTCCTCTCAGTGATGGTTGCGAGCCTCACGCTGACGCCGGCTATACTAGCGATTATAGGCGCCAGCAGGAGGCTATGGTGGCCCTCCTGCCCGTACAGGGCCTACGAGGCTGGGTCCGGCGCGGCCGCGGCGCTCACAAGGCTATCGACGGCGGTAGCGCCTCTGACCCTCGTCGTGGTGGCTGTCGCTGCGGCTGCTGCCCTATTCTACCTCTCAGGCTTCGAGGGCAGCTTCGACGTGAGGCTCTTCCTTCCCGAGGGCTCCGAGTCGTTCGAGGGCCTCAGCGTCATACTCGATAGATACGAGTCGGGGGCCCTCTTCCCCCTCTTCGTAGTAGCCTCTAGCGAGGATGAAGCCGAAGTCCTAGCCCCGGAGCTGGAGGCCCTGGAGTGTGTCTTGAGGGCTGAGGCGTCTGGCAGGGTTGTAACCGTGGTCCTAGCGGTCAACCCCCTGGGCGACGAGGGCGTGGACTGTGCCGAGGAGGTTAGGGAGAGGGCTCACGAGGTGGACCCGGGTAGCCTGGTTGGGGGGCCCGCTGCTGAGAACCTAGACCTGAGGGACGCCCTCTACAGGGAGTTCTATGGGAAGGTCCTGCCGGCCGCCGCGGCCATGATATTCCTGATAATATTAGTGTTCTACGCCAGCCTTCCGGCGGCTCTCACAGCAGTCGCGACCATAGCCGTCTCCACTGTGGTAGCTGTAGCGGCCGCTTCGGTCCTGGCGGAGGCTGTGGGGGTCGGCGTGCCGTGGTTCCTTCCAATCGTTGTCACAGCCGCCCTCCTAGGCGTCGGTATGGACTATAACAGCTTCTACCTGAACTCCGCGAGGGAGGCAGCCCTCTCCACGGGCTTTTCCAGGGGCTACTATATGATCGCGGCTAAGCGGGGCGCCGCGCTGGTCGTAGGCCTGTCGATGATAATGGCGGGCGCGTATGCAGGGCTTAGCGTGAGCAGCATAGACGCTATAAGGGCCGCGTCTCTCGGCTTAACCCTAGGCGTCCTCCTTGCAGGCGTTAATAGCGCCCTCCTGCTAACCCCCTCCCTCGCCAAGCTACTGGGGGCCTGGTTCTGGTGGCCCCTCTACGGGGTGCTAGTCAAGCCCGCCGGGAAGGGTGAGGGGAAGAGTGGCGAGGCTGGTAGAGGGGGCGGTTGACTTCCACGTGCACCCTCCCTGGTGGATCAGGGACGCCTCAAAGGCCTGCAAGCACCTGGCTGCCGCCGAGGATAGGGCTGGCTTCTCGAGGTTCGTGGTGATAGCGTTCGACGCGGACGAGGACCTACTGGACAGGCTCAAGCCGGGCGACATCGTCAAGGCTGCCATGGAGGCCTCGGACCTGGTGGCCTACGCCCTGCACATGCCGTGGCTTGCCAGGGCGGTCGCGGAGCCGGAGAGGGAGATCGAGAGGCTCAGGGAGGACCTCAGGATACATAGGAGGAGGCCGGAGGAGATGGTGAAGTGCGGCGAGGCCACGGGCTGGAAGGGGATACCAGTGATATCGTACAACCCGTCTAGGAGCCCCAGAGAAATGGCGGAGATTGTAAGGGGTCTCGAGGGGAGGATACTGGGCGTGAAGGTCTACCCGACATTCCACTCGACGCCCCCCGACTCCCCCCGCCTAGACCCGGTCTACGAGGCTGTGAGGGAGATAGGCGGCCTGGTGATAGTCCACACAGGCTGCGACCCCGGCATCTGGGAGCTACCCGCGATGTGCAGGCACGCTAGGCCTTCGCTGGTGAAGAGGGCTGCTAGGAGGCATAGGGACCTCACATTCATAGTGGCCCACCTCGGAGCGTATAGCGCCTTGAAGCCAGGCATCTTCTTCGAGGAAGCGCTAGACGCCATAGGAGAGGACAACGTGTACGCAGATACAAGCGCGGCGGACCCCATATACGTGGAGAAGGCTGTAAGGGAGGTGGGTTCTGAGAAGCTGCTCTTCGGCAGCGACTACCCCTACGTCCACGGTCTCGACATAGATGCGGCGGCCGGCGAGATCGAGGCGCTAGGCCTGGAGCGGAGGCACCTGGAGAACATATTCAGGTTTAACGCTGAGAAGCTACTTTCAAGGCACTGGAGGAAATAGAGCTTTTAAGCATTGGAAGAAGGTTATGGCAATACGAGCCATGTATACCCTGCTAACCAAGCTTGAATGACGCCTCTATGAGCCTAGGTGGAGCGTGGTGGCGGGGGTTAGCGAGTTCGCAGAGAGGTTCAAGGAGCTGTTCGAGAAGGCCAAGGAGAAGATGCCTGAGATAGCGACCTGGAATAAGGTCTACCAGCTGGTGGTGCCCGGGGTCGGCGAGTTCTACATAGAGATATCGGGGGGAGAGCTCAAGGTGGTAGAGGGACGCCACCCCAACCCTATAGCGACGCTGGAGACTGACCAGGAGACGCTGTCCAAGATCCTCTCGGGCGAGATGGACGCTATGATGGCGTTCATGGCTAAGAAGCTCAAGATAACCGGGAACGTGATAGACACGGTCAACCTGAAGAGGATCATAGACCTGGGCCTGGGCAAGGAGTAGAGCGGTCCGCGTCGGGCGCCCGCTATGGGACGGGCTTCAAGGCCCGGGTTTTTAAGGGGATTAAGAGGCCATAGGAGGCTCGGCCTCTACGAGGAGTGGATCCTGCTGTCTGCCGCTATAGGGCTTGTCTCCGGCGTCGCAGGCCTAGCCCTCTACGAGGTGCATCTGGCGGCTGCCGCCCTCGTCTCCGAGGTCCTAGGCCAGGGAAGGCTGTACACGCCCCTGGTTGTAGCTAGCTTCGTCGCCGTCAGCGCCCTAGCGGTCTCCACCCTCTGGCCCGGCCCCAGGGGCTACGGGATCAACGCTGTACTGGAGGCCTACCATAGGAGAGCCGGGCTCCTGGACCCTGCTCACTCCGCGCTTAGGAGCCTAGCCGCGGCCTTCGCGGTGGGGGAGGCGGTAGCGGCGGGGTTGTAGGCCCCGCCGCCCTTCTGGGGGCGGCCGCCGGCTCGGCGTTCTCTAATGCGGCGGGCCTGGGCTTCTACGAGAGGAGAATAGCCCTCGTGGCGGGCATGGCGGGTGCGCTCTCCGCGGTTCTAAGGGCTCCCGTGGGAGCGGCGTTCTTCGCCGTCGAAGTCCTCTACAGGCGCGACCTGGAAGCAGAGGCCCTTATACCGGCCTTCGTAGCCAGTGTTATAGCGTTCGCAGTGACAGCCCCAGCGCTAGGCTACGGCGGCGTGATGCCTAAGCTAGAGCTGGGCCCCGAGTCGCTGTACAGCATCGAGGCTCTAGCCCTCTACGCCCTGCTGGGCCTTGTGATGGCGGCCCCAGCTATGGCCTACTCCATAGCCCTGTCGAGGGTCGTAGACTCGGTCTCCGGGGCTAGGCTCGGCGCCGCCGGCAGGGCGGCCCTGGCCCTCGCCGCGGGGGCCTCTGTGGGAGCCCTAGGCTTAGTCTTCCCCGAGGTCCTAGGCTCAGGGGTTGACTACGTCTCGCGCCTCATAGAAGACTTGTCTAGGGGCGAGGCCCCTCCCATAGGGGATATGGCTGCGGCTGCTGCGGCAAAGGCCGCGGCGACGATAGCGACCCTGGCCTCTGGCGCCCCGGTGGGGGTATTCGCTCCGAGCCTCATGATAGGCTGTCTTCTAGGCGGCGTCTTCGGCGAGGTGGCCTATAGGTTCGAGAGGCTGGTGCCCCCGGAGGCCTTCGCGTATATAGGCATGGCGGCTTTCCTCGGCGGGGTGGCTAAGACTCCTCTCTCAGCCAGCATAATCGTTGCGGAGATGGGCGGCAACTACCACCTGCTCGCTCCGTCGCTGCTCTCAGCGGTCATAGCCTCAACGCTTTCGGGGCCCAGAAGCATGTATAGGGGCCAGCCCGAGAGGAGGCTGGAGCCCGGCGTGGTCGGGCTTCAATGCTGCTCGCGGAGCTGAGGTCACGCGGCATATCGCCGCCCTTCCGGGCCGGCGACCTGATAGACAGGTCCTACCCTATAGTCAGGGACGAGGAACCCCTGAGGCGGGCCCTCGAGACCCTCCTGAGGTCTAGGAGGAGGCTCGCGGTCGTGTTGGACAGCCGAGGGCATGTGAGGGGCGTGCTGGACTCAGAGGACCTAGAGGAGCTAGTGGAGCTGTCGAGGGCTAAGCCCGATACGAAGGTGTCCCAGGTGCCTCTTAGGAGGCCTCCCATTCTACGCCCCTCCGCCCGCGTGGAGGAGGTCCTAGACAGCATGGTGTCGTCGGGGCTAGACTATGTAGTGGTTGTTGACGGGGCCGGGAGGCTCCTAGGCGTTATAACCGTTGACGAGGTTGACGAGGCCCTGGCCTTCACCCTAGTAGGAGGCAAGTCCTAACTTTCTGCTATCACAAGGCCCGAGGCCGGGGCTAACGCACCTAGACCCCGAGACTAGGATGCCAGCCCTCTTAGCCGCCAGGGCCTTAACGAGCGCCGACGCCTTGTCCACGGCCGCGTAGACGGCCCACTCCTCCTCAGGTAGGAGCGTGAAGGCCGCGAGGGCAGCCCGCCTACCCTCCTCTATGGAGGGGGGCTCGAGCCCGGCCAGCTCGTAGCCGCCGTGGAACAGCGCTCTCAGCACCCACTCCGCCACCCCGGGACCCCGGGCTCCCTGGAGCCTCGCAACGTAGAGGGCCGCAAGCGCCTCGCTCTTGGGGTCCGGGTGGCTCCAGGACGCGTTGTCGCTTCCCAGAGCCACCCGGACCCCCGCGTCCATAGCGTCCTTCACGGGCGGCAGGCCCACGCCGTGCCACATATTGCTCCTGGGGCATAGGACTAGCCAGACGCCGGAGGCGGCTAGCTCCTCCAGATCCCTCCTGCTAAGGTGTACTCCGTGCACCGCGGCCTTGACGCCTATCCTCAGCGCGGCCTCGAGGTCTCCCTTTTCCCTCATGTCCCTCGTCTCGGCAACGTGGGCGGCAACCAGGCTAAACCCTCTCCAGGGCCCCGGCAGGCCGTGGGGGTGGTCTAGGGGGCTGTTGAGGCCCACGCCGTCGCATGCAGTCCCCTCCCCCGGGTCCCCGGGCCTGCCCAGCACCAGTATCCTAGCTATACCGTAGGACCTAGACGCGGCCTCCCTACCTGTAGAACACCCGCCCGCAGCGGGCTCCCTGAAATCTATTATCAACCCGGTCCCGGAGGCCTCCGCTAGCCTGTAGGCCGCCGCGGAGGCCTCGACAATCTCGCTCCTCGGAGTCTTAGATAGCAGCCTGTGCTTGAGCCCCGCGGGCGGCGCTACTAGCTCCTCTAGGCTCATAGACGTGCCGTAGTCAGGGTAGCGGTAGTCCGCAGTGTGTACGTGGGCGTTGGCGGCTAGGGGGGTCACTATGCTCACCCTCACGTAGCCCCCAGAGTTGCAGCCCCTCGAGACCCTGGAGATGAAGCCTTCATGCACCTCTATGCAGGCATCTACGAGCGGTTGGAGGTCCTCTCCCACGAGCGCTATGGAGGCTTTCAGCCTGAGATCCAAGGCTTGGAGGGCACCCTACCCTGAGAGGGTGTCGCTGCCGGGTTATTGAAATAGATGTTATAGCAGGCAGCAGGGCATCTTGGATACATCCCTGTAGAACGCTAGGGCGGCATACTTAAGAGCCTCGTTTATGGTTGGGAACACGTGGACGGTGTCTATCAGGTCGTCTATAGTCCACCCCGCCCTTATCATAACCGCCACTTCCTGTATAGCCTCGGCGGCTCTAGGCCCTGCCAGCGTCGCCCCCACTATCTTCTTGTTCCTCGGGTCTACGACCACCTTAGCGAAGCCTCTCTCTTCGCCCTCTATGATGGCTCTGGGGACCTCGGAGAGCCTGACGACCCTGCAGGCGCAGACCTTGATTCTCTCTGCTAGCTCCCTCTCCGTCATGCCTGCCCTAGCTATCTCAGGGTCTATGAAGACCGCTCGAGGCACGTGGCTATAGTCGATCTCGATCCTGCCGATGCCGAGGGCGTTAACGGCGGCCGCATAGCCCTCCCTAGCCGCTACAGGCTCAAGCATAGGCTCCCCGATTACATCGCCGGCAGCGTAGACACCGTCAGCTGCCCTAAGCGTGGAGTCGACCTTTACGAAACCGTTCTCGTCTAGCTTAACCCCTAGCTTTTCAAGGCCCAGGCCCTCCAGCCTGGGCTTCCTGCCCGTCGCCAGGAATATTATGGAGGCCTCTACCTCCTTGGCTCCCTCAGGTGTTAAGACCCTAGCCTTAACACTGTCGCCATTAACGACGACCTCCTCCAGTCTGGCCTTATGTATTACATCAACGCCATCGCCGCGTAGGACCTCCTCTGCGAAGAGGCCCGCCTCGGGCTCCTCCCTAGGCAGGAGCAGTCTCCTACGATTCACTAGGGTAACCTTCACTCCGGCCCTGGCCATTATCTGAGAGAACTCGACCCCTTGGGGCCCCCCTCCGACTACTATGGCCGACTCGGGCTGGAAGTCTATGCCCAGTATGGTCTCGTTAGTGAAGACTAGGCCCTTTCTCAGGGCATCGTCGATGCCCTTAACCCTGGGCACAACTGTTGAGGCCCCTAGGGCTATTATAAGAGCCTTGCGATACCTTAGGACGCCGTGGCCCTCTACCTCCACTTCACCTCTCGCCTTAATCCTAGCCTCACCCCGGTACACGTCTATTCCGAGGCTTTCAGCGAGGTCCTCGTATTTACCTCTCCTTACGGATAAGGCGACGGAGACGGCATCCCTCACAGCCTCGGGCAGGCTCAGCATTTCGCCCCTCAGCCTGGCCTCCGCTAGCCTCCTGAGCATCCTCTTAGTGGGGACGCAGCCGTAGTTGACGCAGGTGCCCCCCAGAGGGCCCTTGCTCACGATGGCTGCTTTGAAGCCGTTTTCAGCGGCCGCAACGGCTGCAGAGAAGCCTGCTGCCCCGCCACCAAGCACAACAACGTCGTAGGTCCTATTGGACACTCCGATCAATCCTCGCTATAGTCATTAATGACTAGTAGAGCGTCATTAATCTAGTCAATACTCGATATATGTTAGAAGGTTTCGTTATGCTCTGGGTCTATCGCCTAGCACCGCTTCCCTTAAACCTCGGCTCGAATAGGCCTGTGGGGGCCCGGAGTTGAGGTTCGAATACATTGCTGTGGCTGCTGTGGGGCCTCTAGCATTCACCCTTATCATGAGCCACGCTTTCGACGAGATACTCTACGCTGTGGCGTTCACCGCGGTGTTCCTGGTAGCTGCCTCGGCGGCGCTACTGGGCGACGAGGTGAAGTATGTTATAGGCGATCTCCGTAGGGCCCTGCTGCCGGGTTTAGCCGGAGCCGCGGCGCTCTACCTGGCATCGCTCATCGGCGCCGCGGGGGCTAGGCTAGCCGGCATGAGCTGGCAGGTAGAGGAGGTGTACGAAGTTGTGCCGAGAGACGCTGGCGCTCTGGTGACCATGGCTGTCGCGGCCGTGGGAGAGGAGCTGTACTGGAGGGGCGCTGTGCAGGAGGTGGCGTTGAAGAGGATGGGGCTGCCCTGGTGGCTCTCAGCGGTTCTATACGCGTCAGGTCACATAGCTTCGGGGCTCCCTCTCCTGGCCCTGGCTGCCCTCGCCGCCGGCCTGATCCTCGGGTTCATCGCTCATAGATGGGGCGTGGCGGCCTCCACAGTAAGCCACTTCCTGTGGCTAGTAGCGGTGTTCTACGTGGCCCCTCTAGCCTAGCCGGGCACGAGCACGGCTCTCCCCACAACCCTCCCCTCAACGATGTCCCTGTAGGCCCTGTTGACCTCGGTTAGCCTGTAGGCCCTGTAGAAGGGTCTTATGGCGCCCTCGCCCACCAGCTTCACGGCCTCCCTATACTCCCTCATGTCGTAGGCGGCGCTCCCCACGATCCTTATCTCCCTCATCACGAGGTAGGCTGGTCTCTCAATCGTTATTGGCTTCCCCTCCACGTTGCCTATCAGCACTAGCGTGCCACCGGGCTTAAGCCACCTCATGCTCCAGTTTATAGTGGAGGCGCCGACGTTCTCGAATACAACGTCAACCCTGCCCAGCGACCTGTAGCCCAGCGGGTCGAGGACGGGCTTCACGCCCACCCTCCTCAGGGCCTCGGCCTTCTCTGCGCTCCTCGTGAAGCCTAGGACCTCGGCGCCGAGTGACCTAAGGTACTGGGCTCCGTGTATACCAACGCCGCCGGAGGCCCCCACGACGAGCACCCTAGACCCTGGCTCCACCCCCGCCAGGCGAGACGCATGCATGTAGGTCGCGACGCCGCACACCGCGGCGGCATACTTGGCATATTCTTCGTCGGGGAGGTCGACTAGGTTCCACGAGGGCGCCCACACGGCGGTGGAATATCCTCCCGGAGGCCCCTCACCCAGTATAGTGTAGCTGCTGCACGACGCCACGCTGAATGAGCCGTCGGGGGCCATGCATTCCCTGCCCACCACGCCGGGGTAGACTCCGACGGGCCTTCCCTCATGCTCGCCGAAGACCTCGTGGCCGAGGATCAGCGGCGGCTTCAGGTTAGCGAAGCCCCCTCTCCAGACTACAACGTCTCTGCCACATATACCAACAGCCTTGACGTTAACTAGCACCCAGTCGTCGCTGGGCCTCTCAAGCCTCACCCTCTCGACGCTGAACTCGGAGCCGAACTCCCTGAGAACTGCGGCTAGGACCTCAACCACCCCGCCACCCACCTGGGGCCCCTGTGCTAGACGTCATAGCCGGCGACTCTAGTATGGCGGCGGCCTGGTAGTATATGCGCTGCGATTACAACCCCCTTCCAGGGCTGCATGCTAGAAGCCTGTGGTACCGGGGTGGCCGTCTTGGGGGCTGTGGAGGTCAGGGTTGAGCCGCCCATAGCCTGGGTGGTGTTTAACAGGCCCGAGCGGCTGAACGCCATGAACGTAGAGCTGCTCAGGGGTGTTGTTGAAGCCCTCGACAGGCTGGAAGCCAGGGGCGACGTGCCGTTCATAGCAATAACGGGGAAGGGGAAGGCGTTCTCTGCTGGCATGGACCTCAAGGACCTGGCCTCGGCCGGCAGCGTGGACGAGGTTGGCGAAGCATTTGAGTGGCTTGCGAGGATGTTCAGGAGCCTCCTATCCACGAGCAAGGTCACCATAGCGGCTGTGAACGGGGTCGCGGCGGGTGGCGGGGCGGAGCTGCTATGGGCGGTAGACCTCAGCGTGGCCGTTAGGACGGCGAGGATCATGTGGCCCGAGGCCCTATGGGGTCTGATACCCCCGGCGCTCTCCTCGGTGGGCCCCCAGGTCCTAGGCCCCGCTAGGGCCGCCTACATAGCCATGGCCTCTGGAGAGATGACGGCTGAGGAGGCCTACAAGCTGGGCCTCGTGTCTAAGCTGGTGGACTCGCCTGAAGAGCTTGAGGGGGCTGTGAGGAGCCTCGCCGGAGAGGTCATGAGGTCCTCGCCCGCGGCGGTGGACTCGATAAGGAGGCTGCTGAGGTCGTGGAAGGCTAGCGTCGCCCTGGAGCTGGGCGTCTCCGAGCTGATAAGGCTCTCCAGGAGAGGCGAGGTCCTAGCAGCCGCGAGGAGCTTCGCCGAGAAGAAGAAGCCCCCCGAGTACAAGTGGCCGGGCGCCATGGGTTAGCCGGTTAGGCCCGCCCTGGAAGCCACTTTCACGAGCCTCTTAAGGCTGTGCTCCAGGAAGCGGGCCAGCTTTTCCGGCTTCCTCGGCGCCTGCTCCACCACGAGCCCCAGGGTCTTATCGGGGTCCTTTACGGCTTCCAGCAGCCAGCCCCTAAGCCCCGCAGCCTTCAGCTCCCGCCAGTGAGGGTGCAGCCTCCTAACGGTTTCTTCAAGCTCCTGATAAACGCGGTAGGCTTCTTCGAAAGCCCTAGCCTCCTCATCGCTCAGCTGCCACCTTATATCGTCGAGCCCGCCCCTGAGCACATGGGCAATCTGGCCCCTCCTCGAGCTTATCCCTGAAACCCTCAGCAGGTAGGCCGGCGACTTCAGCTTGAGCAGGGGGTCCAGCATGTCGAGGGGCTCGGGGTAGATTCTATCATTGAACCACGCTACAACGCCCTCCCTATCCTCCCATGAGGGCACAATCACTCTGAGGTCCTCCAGGGCCCCGCCGACCTCCATAGGCTTCAAAGGCCACTCATAGCCCTCCGGGGGCTCCAACTCCATAGAACCGTATCTCCTAACAGCTAGCAGGTAAGGCCTGCCCCGGTCTAAGCCGCTGAGAGTCTCGCCCATCGTGTGAGCCCTGCTAGCGGGCAGGCCAGGGACTACCAGCTCGAACATCGCGACGCCTTGAGACGCTATCTCATCCAGCCTGGAGCGCAGGCCCTCTCTCTCCACGTATTTCAGGAGAGCCCTCACGTAGGGGTTAGCGGGTCCGCCGCCGACGGCGGTTACACCCTCCGGCGAGTCCATCCATAGCATCCCCCTCGTGTGAGCCCTGAGATCGCCGGTTACAGGGTCTACCCAGACTATAACGAGCGTGCCATCAAGCTTCTCGTAGACCCTCACCGGCTCCCTGCCTTCGAGGCCCCTCGCGTCTACACCCGGGAGCTCGCCCAGGTTGAAGAACTTTGTGAACGGCAGTATTAGGTGCCTGCCGTCCACTACAACGGAGCCTCTAGCCAGGGCCAGGCACGGGTGCTCCGCGAAGACCCTCCAGTCGGCAACCTTGTAGGCGTAGAGGCAGTACTCCACGCCGCCCTCCTCGGCGCATCTAACCCTGAGCGACCTCCTAGGGGCTTTCTCACTGCACTCTGCCAGGGCCCTCAGAGCGGCTTGGGGGTCCACGCCGGCCATGCGGCCCACCGAGCCAACGATTATAATAACAGAATATTGGTATTTTAAATTATTCTGTTTCTCGTGGAATCCGCGAACCCGGCCTTTAAGCCCTCCGGCCCGGCATAACTCTAATAGCTAGGGTGAGGGTGCCGGTTCCATGAGCGGCGGGCGCGGCGCCGGTAGCTTCTACCTGGAGGTGTACGGGTGCGCTCTGTCAGAGTTCGACGCGCTCTACATGGCTAGCATACTCGAGTCTAAGGGCATGAGGAGGGTCGAGAGGCCGGAGGAAGCGGACTATATAGTGATCAACACCTGCGCAGTCCGCCTAGACACGGAGCAGAGGATCGCTGAGCGGATAACGGAGCTCAGGAGGAAGCTGCCGGGCAAGAAGATGGTGATAGCGGGCTGCCTTGTAAAGGCTAGGCCGGGGCTTGTCGCCAGGCTCGCCCCCGACGCCAGCCTGCTATCGCCCCAGGCTGTCGACAGGGTGTGGGACGCTGTTGAGGCTCTCAGGTCAGGCGGCAGGCTCGTGGAGCTGGGCGGCGTCAGGGATACTAGCTGGATGCCCACGCCGCCCCTGGTTGACGCCACGGCGACGCTAATGGTGCAGGAGGGGTGCCTGGGCGACTGCAGCTTCTGCATAACCAAGGTTGCCAGGAGGCAAGTGAAGAGCTACCCTCCCAGGCTGATAGTCGAGAAGGTCAGGGAGCTAGTCGAGAGGGGCGCCCGCGAGATAAGGCTCACGGGCACGGATGTAGCCGTCTACGGGGTGGACCTGCCCGGCAAGCCCACCCTGGCCGACCTGCTCTCGATGATCCTTGAGAAAGTGCCCGGCGAGTACCGGATCAGGGTAGGCATGATGACTCCCGACCAGGCGATGAGGTTCATAGACGACCTGCTAGACGTCTATAGGGACGAGAGGGTCTACAAGTACTTCCACCTCCCCGTTCAGAGCGGCGACGACGAGGTGCTGAAGATAATGAAGAGGAATTACACCGTAGAGGAGTTCAAGTGGCTTCACAGGAAGATAAAGAGCAGGTTCCCCGAGGCGATGATAGCCACTGACATAATAGTGGGGCATCCCGGCGAGACCGAGGAGGCTTTCATGAACACTGTGAGGCTCGTGGAAGAGCTGAAGTTCGAGAAGGTGCATCTAGCCCAGTACAGTATTAGGCCTCACACTGAGGCCGCGGCGATGCCACAGGTCCCGGACCCCGTGAAGAAGAGGAGGAGTAGCATGCTGATGAAGATTATCGAGAGGATAGGCCTTGAGATCAACAAGAGGTACGTGGGGAGGCGGGTGAGGGCGCTGGTCGCCGAGAGGAGCTGGAGGGGCAACGGGTTCACGGCTAGGATGGACAACTATACGCCGGTAGTCATCCCCCTGAGGGAGGAGCTGCTGGGCAGGTTCGTGGAGGTGGAGGTGAGGGATGCCTCCTTCTTCGACCTCAGAGGAGAGCCCGTGAGAGTCTTAGGCTAGCGCGGGGCCCTATGAATCGCCGTAGCGCTCACAGAGCGTGCAGCGGTGCCTGTAGTGGGCGGGGACAGGCTGGGCGTACTCCTCGCGGCCCTGCCGGCCTTCGCCTACTTCTATAACGTTGGCTCGATCGGGTTCTGGCTCCCCCTCTACCTCAGAGAGCAGGGCTGGAGTTTCACCGCGATCAACCTGGTGACATCCCTCTACTTCATAGCAGTGACGCTTTCCACTCCTCTCTCAGGCATCCTTTCGGACGCCACGCGCAAGCCATGGCTAGTGTTGGCCACAGGCATGACAGTAGCGTCGCTGACCTCGTTCCTGCTGCCCCACGTTGACGGGGCCTGGGTGGCCGTTGTGAGGGCTTTGCAGGGCGTGGGGCTCTCGGCGGGGATACCCATAGCGATGGGCGGCCTCTCCCTTATGAAGGGCGTTAGGAGGGGCGCAGCCCTCACGGCCGCGGCCTCCGGGCTGGGCATGTCGGCGGGCGCCGCGGCCTCGGGCATCATAACCGAGTACGCCGGGTTCGAGCCGCTCTTCTACGCTGCAGGCCTCGTGGCGGCCACCTCCGCCCTGACCGCAACAGTATGGAGGCCCCCTCCGCCTCCCCGCGGGAAGGGCGGCGTCCTCTCGGGGCTATCGAGGGTCCCGTGGGAGGTCCTAGCTGCAATGGCCACGCTGTCTCTCAGGAACTTCTTCGCCAGCGGAGTGTTCAGCGTGATCGCCATAATATTCTCGAAGGTTGTGGGGCTGGGCTACGCTGCCACGGGCATAGCGTTAGCCGTCAACCCGGCCGTGCAGGCTGTGAGCAGCTATAAGCTGCAGGACACGGTCAAGGGCAAGGCCGTCTACATGTACTCGCTCGGCATAGCGGGCACAGCGCTTGTCTTCCAGGGCTACATAGCCTCGGATAGCGTCTGGGAGGTCCTAGCGTTCCAGCTGGCCCAGGGGGTATTCTACTCTATGACTGTGGTCTCGGGGAATGTGATAATGGTTTCTCTAAGCCCCCCCGAGATTAGGTATACCGCGTCGAGCTTCTACGGGCTGGCCTTCAACCTAGGCTGGATAGCGGGCACAGTGGTCTCGGGCGTGGCCATGGACGCGCTGGGAGTCGAGGCCTGGGTCAACATAGCGACCCTGGGGGTGCTAGCATCGTCGCTGATCCCCGTGCTATTCATATCTAGGTCTCGGCGGGCAAGGAGCCTTTAACACCCCACTCCACCGAGTCAAGTAGCCACTTACATGCGTCGCCAAGGCGGGCTCCTCGACACTCATCGCTGTCTTCGCCTTCAATCGAGGCCTGGAGCCTCACGTCCAGGCCCAGCTTCTCCAGCACACACAATAATATAATAGATTGAAGTAGGGCGTAGAGTGCGTATGAGCGCAGCTCCACGTCGCTCCCAAATAGGTCCCTGGGCTCTGATCCCACGTCGTAGAACAGCTTCACTGGCTCACCGTAAATCTTTGAGGAAGGGTGTCTGCGCCAGTACTCGTAGGCGCCGCTGTCGCCCGTCGCGGGCACCGCGCTCTTCAGGATCACGGGGTCTATCTTGGGTATAGCCGTGTCGCAGGGGCCCGGCGGGGATGGCACTATCTTCGCGCCAGCCTCTTTAAGGTCTTGGAAGGCTAGGTAGGCGAGGCCTGCCATCACGTCGCGGGGCTCCGGCCTTCTCCTTCCATGCTTCAGAGTCTTTAGAGCCTCCGTGTACCTCCTCTCGATTTCAGCTTCAGCGCACTCGGGGATCATGACTGGAAGCCTGTCCCAGGCGTAAACGTGTATGCCGTGGTATATTGCAGTAGTATCTATCACTAGCGGCGCTCCAACCCTCTTAGGGTTAACCCGTAGGTCTTTCCTATTTTTCCTAAAAGCAATAAGAGGGGCGGCTCCAGCCCACGCCGCAAAGGGTTGCAGCTGGGCGCCCTCCGCCGATAAATGCTCCGAGACTCTCTGGAGGGTCTTAGCCAGGTCTTTCATCCATGTGGCCGCGCCTTCTCCATCAAGCGGCGCCCTAACCCTTCCCAGGCTACGGCCGCTGCCCGTCTCGACCTTTAGGGTGAGAATATAGCGGCAGCCCTGGGGGAGCGTGAGCTCATTGATCCTCTTAGCCAGTAGTGCCACGGAGCATCTTAGCGGCGGGAGCTCCTTTACTATATCGGAGAGCGCCTTGAAGCCGTCCTCAAGGCTTACACATTTATCTTCTTTATCTTTAATTTTCTTAGCTCTAGTAACCTGGACCCTGGATGCGACGTTGAGGGGCTTCTCGGGAGCGTTGGATTCCAGGTGGATAGCGGTCAGGGGCTGTATGCTCCTCAGCGTGAAGGGGTATACTAGGCCCTGCCAGGGCCCGAAGAAGAAGCTTATGTGGACGACGTCCATCTTAGGCTTGATTTTGAACCTGCCCGAGGTCCTCCGGGCCACAGATAAAGCCATGAGGGCCGCCTGGAGCCGGCTAGCAGGAGATATTATAAAGGTTATGCTGCACGACTCGGGATCGCCTGCCAGGCCTTCCAGGGACGAATATATAGTTTCTAGCATCTTGTCCACGGGGTTGCTGCAGCCGCGCCTGCAAGGCTCTATCTGGGGCTGGCGTGTCACTTTCACGACGCCATCGCCGCCTAGTAGGCGCGACGCCAGCGACCCTATGCTCTCGGCCTTAGGCTTCACGTCGTCGACGGTATATAATATTAATGCGTGGGTGAATGATAGCTCCTCGTGGGCCCTCAGGAGCGACGAGATCGCTGACTCGAAGCTCACAGGGTCGGCCGTGACGGGGACTACAGCGACCTTGCATTCTCCCCCCACAGGCCCCTCCCGGGGGAGTGTTTTACATATCACGATTTAACAGTGGCACGTCCCCAAACTCTAAACCGGGTCGGTAGTCCGTGGGCGAAGACGCGGGGGGCCCCGTCTTAGCCGATGCGTATGGGAGGCCCTTGAAGGACCTAAGGCTATCAGTTACCCCTGAGTGCAACCTGGACTGCTTCTTCTGCCACATGGAGGGCCTCACGTCCCGGGGCCCCCTGAGGCCCGGCATGTACGCTAGGATGGGCGGCGAGCTCCTCACTCCCGAGGACTACCTGGTCATAGCTGAGGCTGGGAGAAGGCTCGGAATAGAGAGCTACAAGATAACTGGCGGCGAGCCCCTCGTGAGGCCCGACATAGTAGAGGTTGTGGAGGCCCTGGCGTCGTCGGGCGGAGAGGTCTCCATGACCACTAACGGCACCCTGCTCGAGGACCTAGCCGCTAGGCTTGCAGAAGCGGGGCTCTCTAGGGTCAACGTGTCTATACACGGCTTGCAGCTCAAGACCTACACTGCCGTCATGGGGAGGCCCCTACTCCCCAGGGCTCTCAGGGGCGTGAAGGCCGCGCTTAGCGCAGGCCTCGGAGTCAAGATAAACTTCGTGCTGGTGAGGGGCTTGAACGAGTCAGACTTCTGGAGGCTTCTTGACTTCGCTGAGAGGAACGGGGTCGACCTCCAGGTTATAGAGTTGCACCCCGCGGGGCGCGGGGCCAAGGTAGCGGGGCGGTACAGGAGCCCTCTCGAGGAGATCAAGTCCAAGCTTGAGGCGATGGCCGTGAAGGTGACTAGGGGCAGGCTCCACAACAGGCCCGTATACCTTCTGCCCAGCGGCGTCAAAGTGTACATAGTCGAGCCGACGGGCAACCCGGTATTCTGCCAGGGGTGCGAGAGGCTCAGGATATCGTGGAACGGGGAGATACTGCCATGCCTCTACTGGAAGGGCGAGAGGCCTAGCCTGCTCCCTGCGTTGAGAAGGGCGTCCACCTTCGAGGAGAAGGTGGAGAGGGTGGCTGAGGTCCTAGCGCTAGCCAACACTCTCAGGAGGCCCACCGCCTACTACGGGCTTGGCCGCGACGCCCCGGCGACTGCTAGGAGAGGCGGCCTGAGGATTAGTCACCCCAGCAGGGCTAGGATTGTGAGGGCTGCAGTGGAGGCCGCGAGGAGGGGCTAGAGGATTGCCAGTATAAGGGCCGTGTAGGCTATAGAGGCTGCCGTCGCGGCCGTGACATCCCTCAGCTTAAGGGAGCCCTTTAAGGCCCCGGAGCCGCCCACCAGCAGCATAATCATGCCTATAATATTAGTGGCGGCGTAGACCGCGGCGACCGATATATCTGTCGGCAGGCCCAGCAGCCTGCTTATAAGGGCTCCCAGCGCGACGCTGATTGGTATATTCACGAAAGCGTCGTTCCACCAAGATAAGGGGCTCAATATGAAGCCTATGAGGGAGACGCTGGCGTAGAAGCCCCTGCGCCATGTCGACCCCCCGAGCCTGTGGGGGGAGGGCTTGTGAAGCCGGAGGGCCACCCCTGATCACCTCGATTGTAGTAGCTAGGAGGGGAGTGGTGGGGCCGCCGGGATTTGAACCCGGGACCACCAGCGATCTGGGCGCCCCCTCGCGGGGCTGGGGATGCGCTCCCCAGGCTGGCATCCTAGCCAGGCTAGACTACGGCCCCGCAGGCCCCCGGAACCCGGTTAAATGCTCTGGGGCTTATTAGCGTATCCGCGCTCAGCGACGCTTCACTCTATCTCGCCCACCTCCTCCTTATACCTCTTAAGCGCCTCGGTTACGTCCCTCGCGGTGACGAGTCCCGCGAGCCTGCCCTCGCTGTCTACTACGGGCAGGTTCCTGACCCTGTGCTCTGCCATCTTCGATATGGCCTTAGATAGGGGGTCGTCTACCCTCACGGTTACAGGGTTAGGCGTCATAACCTCCCTTATGCTCGCCTCCAGGCTCACGCCCTCCGCGACTACTCTTACCAGGTCCCTCTCCGTGAAGATGCCTATAGGCCTGCCTTCATCGTCGACCACTATCACGCTGCTGGAGCCGCTCCTATGCATCAGGCTCACGGCCTCTTTCACAGTGAACTCAGGCTTCACGGTGACGGGCCTCCTCATGACGTCTCCGACCTTTATCATGGCGTACAATAGCTTTTCACCGGGGGATAACGGTGGGCCTGTGAAGCGTTTATCCGGATAGCCCGCCGCGAGGCCGCGAGGTAACCAACACGGGTATTTTTAGCCCGCACGCCCTGGAAGGGCTCACCCCCCTTTTTGAGGCTAAGCCATACTTTGAAGCTGGGTGCAAGGGGGGCTTGGCCCAAATAAAGGGCGAGTACAGCGGCGTCTCCCTGTGCCCGAGGTGCGGCGCGCCGTCAGCCGAGTACGAGTACGTGCTAGAGGGCGTTGTGGGCGTGGAGAAGCCGACGCTAAGGATAGCGTATAGGATGAAGTGCAGCGTCTGCGGCTACGCGGAGTCGCTCAAAGCGTCCATGCCGCTCTACGCCGCTTACAGGCTAAGACACCTCATGGAGCCCGCCCCTAAGGTCCTACTCGAGAAGATGTGGATTGCCCATTCAGCCTCTCTGAAGGGCGTTGACCTGGCTCGCCGGGCAGAGGGGGCTCAAGGCCGCGGGCCCTGAGAACCTCCAGCACCTTCTCCCTGAGCTGGGCTAGCAGCCTCCTCTTATCCTCCATGAGGACCACGTCGCTGTAGCCTCTCACGACTATGCCGTGCGCGAAGGGTGAGGGATACTCCATGGGGCCCTTGACCACTACCTTAACTCTGCCCTCCTCAATCCAGCGTAGGACCTGGGCCGCCGCGTCTATATCCATGTAGTCCTCGAGTATCTCCCTGAACGTCTCCCTTACAACAGGCGCGTCAGGGTAGTAGTCCAGCATCAGCTCAAGCAGCCTCTGAGCGTTGAGCTGTAGCCTCTCAGGGTTGGCCTCGTGCCCTCCATACCTCCTAAGTATGACGAACATCCTCTCGGCTACGTGCTTAAACCTCCTCTTCATTAGCTCAGTGTGGGCTACAGCCTCCTCCAGTATCTGCCTTATGTTTTCAGGCCGCACAGAGCCTAGCAGCTCCCTTATCACGTCCTCCGACACGTCCACGTAGCCGGGCACCGTGAGCATGAAGCCGTTGTCTGAGACCGCTACCCTCACAGGTACGCCGAGCATCCTGGAGAGAACGCTGGCATACGCTCTGCTGAGAGCGTCGTTGGCCCTCCTGCCGTAGAGAGTGTGGAACACTATGCTCCAGGCCTCCTCTCCCCTCTCATCCTCGCCTCTGAAGTACTCTATCAGCACTAGGTCGTCGCCAGGCACTACACCGGCGTAGGCTAGCTGCTCCCAGATGTACTCTACTATCATCCTGGCCGCATGCTCCTCCAGCCTGTACTCGCCCACTAACATGTCGACGGCCTCCTGCACCCTGCCCTCGGCTATCATAGACGCTATGAGCCTCCTGAACCTGCCGACCCTGAGGGCGCTGTCGAAGCTTAGGGGGAGCATCTCGCTGAACCAGCTAGGCACAGTGGGCTTGACGCCCTCGACCCTCTCAACTATGACTAGAAGCCCCCTACTCGCGAGGAACTTGTAGGTCCTGCCGCCGAGGACGAATATGTCGCCGGGCTGCAGTATCTCGGCGAACTCCTCCTCAAGGTCGCCAACATACTTGCCGTCGACAGTTATGACACGGATCTTCACCTCGTCCGGTATGACACCCACATTCATCTGGTATATCATCCTAGCCTTCCTCTTCCTGCCGAACACACCCTCATCCTCGTCCAGCCACACCTTACCGTATACGCCCTCATCCTCCAGCCCGTACTTGCCGGCGATGAACCTTAGAACAGACATGAACTCGTCGAAAGTCAGGTCGCGGAAGTTGTAGGACCTGCGTACAACCCTAAACGCCTCCTCGACCCTCCACCTCCTCTCGACAGCCATTCCCACTAGGTGCTGGGCCAGCACGTCGAGGGGCTTCCTGGGGATCTTGACACGGTCTATGAACCTCTCCATAGCGCTCTTCGCCAGAACGGAGTTCTCTACCAGGTCGTCCCTGTCAACCACTATTATCCTGCCCCTGCTCACCTCATGCAGCCTGTGGCCAGCCCTCCCGACCCTCTGGAGGAGCCTGCTCACGCTCTTAGGGCTACCTAGGAGGACCACCAGGTCTATATAGCCTATGTCGATGCCAAGCTCAAGGCTCGTGCTCGACACGACTACCTTCAGCTCGCCCCTCTTCAGCCTCTCCTCCACGTCGAGCCTCAGATCCCTGGAGAGGCTGGAGTGGTGGGCCTCTATTTGCTCTGGGACAGCTATCTTCTCCTCCTCCAACAGCTTCTTCAGCCTATAGACAACCCTCTCCGTCGCACTCCTCGTATTAGTGAATATCAGGGTCGTCCTATGATTCTTAACGAGGTCCACTACAAGCCTGTAAATAGCCTCTGTAACCTCCTCGGAGGGCGCCCTAAGCAGGTCTACCCTTGGCGTCAAGACCCTGATGTCTATGGGCTTAGCGAACCTAGCGTCGACGATCTCGACGGGCCTGGGCCTGCCCTGGTCGTCGTAGCCTCCCAGGAACCTTGCGACCTCGTCTAGAGGCGCTATGGTGGCAGAGAGGCCTATCCGCTGGAGCGGCCCGCCGCCCGACTCCTTGACAAGCTCCTCGAGCCTCTCAATGCTTAGCATCAAGTGGGCTCCCCTTTTGTTCGACGCTAGCTCGTGTATCTCGTCTACTATAACCCACCTGACCGTCCTAAGCCTCTCCCTGAACTTGGGGGCGACTAGGGCTATCGCTATGCTCTCGGGAGTCGTTATCAGTATGTGAGGCGGGTTCCTCACCATTTTCTGCTTCTCGTGGGGCGGCGTGTCGCTTGTCCTAACGGCTACCCTGATCTCGGGAAGACTGTAGCCCATCTCGCCCGCTATCTCCCTGATCTCCCTAAGCGGCTCGAGCAAGTTCCTCCTGATATCGTTGTTTAGGGCCCTAAGGGGGCTCACGTAGACCGCATAGACGGAGTCGCCGAGCTCCCCCCTCTCGCCCATCTCGAACAGCCTGTCTATAACACCCAGGAAGGCAGCTAGCGTCTTGCCAGTGCCCGTGGGGCTCGATATGAGGACATTCTTGCCCTCGAGAACTAGGGGAATAGCGCCTCTCTGGGGCTCCGTGAGCTTGCCACCATACTTCCTCCTAAGCCACTCGGCCACGTATGGCCTCAGCATAGATAACACTTCCTCGTCGCTCCGTAGCTCGGCGTAGCTGACAGCCACCCAGAGGCACACCCCCAGACGCTATAGCGAGCCGCGCGCCACCATGATACGGGGGCTTCCCGCTTTAATAGGGGGATGCCCTTCCGCCCGGTCTAGGTCTTCCAGCCAGAAATAGAAAGCGTCTTAGCCCAAGCAGGCTTTTATACTTTGCGGCGCCTATTGTAGAGGGCTTAAATATCCAACTAACCAGCATGCCGATTCCTTAAAGGCCGCATTCCATCCAGTTTTAATCGTTTGACTCAGCTCTATGAATTATTAAGTCTTCACAGCGGGAGTAGCATGCCTCCTCATCAATGTTATTATGGCTTCCGCCAGCGGCGACACAACCTATACAGGTATCAGGTATGATGGTTAACTATCACTGAGAGCCTAACACCTCATTTTTTACACTTAAATAGTGGGGCCCGTGAGGAAGCGGTTACCCTAGAAGAGGAGGAGTGGGCCGATGACATGAAGGCGCCCCGTTCCCGAGGCCCTCTAGGAGTCTAGGGGTAGTTATAGCCTGGCAGGGGCAGGGCTTTTATGCCGTCAAGGCCCACTTCCTTAAACGCTGTCGCCAGCTCTACTGCAAGCCTATGGTTAAGGACTAGCGGCACATTATAATCTGCAGCAGCTCTTCTAACTCGGTAGTCGACGCGAGGGGCGTATCCCGTCGTCGCTACAAGGGTTACCTCACCCTTCCTCATCAAGACGACGGCCTTCTCGGCACTTAACGCGTCAAGGCCATCTAGCGGTGATTCCTCTAGGGTTACTGGCTCGTAGCCGGCAGTCTCGAGGAGCCGGGCAGCCCTGGCTAGATCCTCAGCGCCTCTCCCAGTGGGCGTGTAAACTAGCACCTTGGAGCCCCTAGGCGGCAGCTCGTTGCCCTTAACGCCGAGCCAGCTGGCGAGGAGCGCCTCGTGGAAGCTGTAACCTAGGGCTGCGGACTCGCCAGTACTCCTCATTTCCGGGCCGAGCCCAGGATACGCACCCTTTATCCTCGACCAGGAGAACTGGGGGCTCTTCACAGCCCATAGCCCTCTAGGGGGTTCCAGGAGCATGACGCCCTCGAATCCCAGGCCCTCCCCTAGCGTCGCCCTCGCGGCTGCCCTAGCCAGGTTGAAGCCCGTAGCCTTGCTAGCGAATGGCATGCTCCTGCTAGCCCTTAAGTTAACCTCTATCAAGTACACATCGCCCCCGCTGGCTACAGCCTGCAGGTTGAATAGCCCCTTGACACCCGTGGCATCGGCTACCGCCACAGCGGCTTCTACGAGCCGCTTGACCAGCGGTTTCTCAAGAGTCCTATGCGGTATGCTCATGGTAGAGTCGCCGCTGTGGACTCCCGCCTCCTCTACGTGCTCCATAACCGCCACAGCGAACCCCCTACCGTCGGTCACAACGTCTACGTCAACCTCAACTCCTTCAATGTACTTGGACACTATCACGCTCCCCGTGGGCGAAAGCCTAAGAGCTTCCCTTGCAGCCTCTAACGCCTCCTCCAGGGTATGCGCTATCCTGACTCTAGCACCGCCTATAATGTAGGAGGGCCTAATTATGACGGGGAGCCCGAGCTTCTCAACGGCTCTAAGGGCGTCGGCGGGCGTCGAAACTTCGAGCCAGGGAGGCGCCTTGACGCCCAGGTCCTCGAGAGCCCTGAGTAGCCCCGACTTAGTCTCGGCGGCGTCGACACTGTCACCCCGCGAGCCTATCAGGGGCATGCCTTCCTCCTCTAGCCTCCTCGCTATATTATTGCCCAGCTGGCCCGCTAGGAAGGCGACCACGCCCCTAGCGCCGGTTATCCTGGCCACCTCTTTCACGGTCTCGACGCTGACCTCCTCGAAGTAGAGGTTGCCTGCTACGTCCCAGTCCGTCGACACGGTCTCGGGGTTGAAGTTGATCACTACGGGCTCGTAGCCCAGCCTCCTAGCCTCCTCAAGGTACTCTACGACGCTCCAGTCGAACTCCACGGAGACGCCTATCCTGAACCCGCCGGCGCCTAGTATCAAGATCACGGGCTTGCTGGGCCTCTCGAACTCGTCCTCGTAGCTAGCATAGGTCAGATAGAGGTAGTTAGTCCTGGCCTCCCACTCGCCGGCCAGTGTGTCTATCCTCCTCGTCTTAGCCTCGAGCCCAAGCCTCTCTCTCAAGGACCTCGCGTCCCTCTCTGAGAGGCCTGCCAGTAGGGCTAGCTGCCCGTCGCTGAAGCCCATGTGCTTAGCCTCCGCCAGCTTCTCAGGGGTAAGCCCGCCCTTTGCTATCTCCTCGGCGAGCTCCACAGCGTCCTCGATCTGGTAGAGGAAGTACTTGTCTATCCCGGTTAGCCTGTGTATCTCGTCTACGCTGGCCCCCAGCCTCAGAGCCTTGGCCGCGTGAAGGGGCCAGTATGGCTTCCTCAGCCTCAGCCTTTCGAGCACTGCCTCTAGAGGCTCATCCTCCATGTAGTATTTACCGAAAAGGCCGTGCTCGTCGACGCCAATCATCCTCATAGCCTTCTGGAGGGCCTCTATGAAGCTCCTGCCTATAGCCATTACCTCGCCGACGCTCTTCATCTCGCTGTCAAGCCTGTCTAATGCGCCGTCGAACTTCTCTAGGTCCCACCTGGGCACTTTAACGACTACGTAGTCCAAGCTGGGCTCGAAGCAGGCCGTTGTAGCGCCCGTCACTGTGTTTAAGAGCTCGCAGAGGCTATAGCCGAGGGCCAGCTTAGCCGCTATATAGGCCAGCGGATACCCGGTAGCCTTGCTAGCCAGCGCGCTGCTCCTACTCATCCTAGGGTTAGTCTCTATGACGTAGTAGGAGCCCGAGCCCGCGGGGTCCAGGGCTAGCTGGACATTGGCCTCTCCCACCAGGCCTATCTCCTCGGCTACCGCGAACGAGGCCCTCCTAGTCGAGTAGTACTCCCTGTTGTCGAGGGTCTGGCAGGGGGCTACAACAACGCTGTCGCCTGTGTGGACCCCCATGGGGTCTAAGTTCTCCATGCACGCCACGGCGACGACATTGCCCCTATAGTCCCTGACGACCTCGAACTCGATCTCCTTCCAGTGGTGCAGGTACTTCTCGACTAGGACCTC
>JALUAM010000038.1 GCA_027051095.1 Acidilobaceae archaeon
GTCTACGCGTCGGTGGCTGCGTCGCTAGCGCTAGGCCTCGGCCTGGGCGCCGGGGTCTACGCAGTCTACAGGGGGTTCCCGGAGAAGGCTCTCTTCGAGGCAGCCTCGGCCTACCTGGCCGCCGCGGTCCTGGTGACAGTCATAGTCTGGATGGCTAGGCACGGGCCCAGCGTCAGGAGGGAGGTTGAGGAGAGGCTGGCCCGCTCCCTCACGCCGGCCTCAGTAGCCGCCGCAACGTTCATCTTCGTGTTCAGGGAGGTCCTGGAGACCGTGCTAATAGCGGCCCCCTTCATAGTCAGAGACCCACCCGCGGCTGCTGCGGGGGTAGCGCTGGGCGGCGCCGGCGCCCTGGCACTCGCATCCCTCATATACGCCGCAGGCCTCAGGCTCAACCTCAGAACCTTCTTCCTCGCGACCTCCGTGATGCTCGTCTTCGTGGCCTCAGGCCTCGTAGGCTACGGGACCCACGAGCTGCTGGAGTGGGCCGAGGAGAGGGGAGTCCAGCTAGGCCCCCTGGCCAGGGAGGTCTACAGGCTCGACATACCCGAGTCGAGCCTCCTACACCCCTCCAATGTAATAGGAGGGATCCTCTCCGTGCTAGTGGGCTGGTATCACTACATGGAGCTAGCCCGCCTCCTAGCCCAGGCATCGTTCCTGGCAGTAGGCCTCGCATACGTGCTCAGAGCCTACAATGTATTTTAATGTAACGAATCATAAGCTGTCTTCGCATGAGATATGTGCTCTGCAAGGCTCGGGCCCCAAGGGCTTCGGCACTCGTGAGTGTCAGAGCCCTAGCATCTTCCAGATTATTCGAAAGGTTTGGCTAGTCGCCGGAGCCCCATGTGAGGACTTTAATGCCAAACCCTTTCCCCGTGCTGTTGGATTCCTGGAAGACTACACACCCCTCTATCATGTAGTGGCGCACCGACGTAGCCCCTCAATAAAGTCTATCTACAAGTAGCTTAACACAGTCGAGGGGAGGATCGCTCATGAGGGCTGGCCTCTTAAGCGGGTTGAGAGCCTAAGCAACCTGTTATAACGCGCCCTAAGAGTCTTTTGGCAAGCCACTGACACTAGCTCTCCTAACTCCCTGCGCTCACCCTCTGTAAGCGTAAGCACGTGAAAGCTAGGAGAGGCTGTCTTTACAAAGCTTTAGAGGCGGCTTAGTGGAGCCTACGAGTCTACTCTTCGATGGAGACGCCCCTTAACTCTACTCCCAGCCTCTCGGCGAGCTCTCTGGCCCTCTTCCTTAGAGCCGGCGATACTATTAGCAGCTTGGGCTTGACTCCTGTGGCCCTCTCATAGAGCCTCCCGATCCTGTATAGCTCTGCTACGTCGCTCCTGTCAACGCTGGCCTTATACTCTACTAGTATGTGCTCGTCATCCTTAATAAGCACGTCGACCTCGATAACAGACTTATAGCCGAACACGAAGCCCTCCTCGTCGACGTAAATCCACCTGTTGACCCTATACTCCCTTAATAGGTCTTCTATGAGATACTTCAGGGACTCCCTGAGGGCCTCCTCGGTGAACAGCCCATACCTGTGCCCAAGCGCCGTGATATGGGACGCCAGCTCCCTCACGGCCTCCTCAACCCTAACCTGAGACTTCCTAAGCTCCCTCACCTCCTCCCATAGCCTTCTAATCTCCTCCATAATCGCCCTAAACTTCTCGTCGTGCTCTAGCAGCTTCTTCTCGATGGCCTCAAACCTCTTGTCGTGCTCTAGTAGCTTCCTCTCTATAGCCTCGAAGCGCTTGTCGTGCTCAAGCAGCTTTTTCTCGATAGCTTCAAACCTTTTATCGTGCTCCAAGAGCTTACGCTCAATAGCTTCAAACCTCTTGTCGTGTTCTATCATTTTCCTCTCGAGCGCTTCAAACCTTTTGTCGTGCTCCAGGCTCTTAGCCCGGAGACCCCTAAGCTCCTCAAGAATCTCGCGAAGCCCCACTAGCCCGGCAACCGCGAGCCGGAACTCCTCATCCTCTCTAAGGAGCCTCAGAAGCTCGCGCTTAAGCTCATCCCGGGTCGCCAACCCGCCCTACCAGACCAGGTATAAGGGCTCGGTAAGCCTATAAGATAGGGTTTCCGAGGGGAAGGAGCGGGTAGCGCGCTGCCAGGAAAGCGTCTGGGAGGGTTGTGGTGTAAGTT
The DNA here is from genome assembly GCA_027051095.1 of Acidilobaceae archaeon. Classification (GTDB taxonomy): domain Archaea; phylum Thermoproteota; class Thermoprotei_A; order Sulfolobales; family Acidilobaceae; genus Aeropyrum. The sequence continues at coordinate 2,147 of JALUAM010000038.1, forward strand.
TAGGTCGTGGCCGGCTCCCTCGTTGATGCTAACTCTATGCTAGGGCTTGGTGGTTTAGCCCCCCGGTTAGGACCTAGGGGTGAGCTAGGAGCAGAGCCTATCAAGTATGCTATTGTCTAGCCTCCTCCTCACGATCCTCCTCAGGAGGTCTTCCGGGCCCTGCCTGGCCTTCCTCAGGGCTTTCAGGTAGTCCTTGGGGGCTTTGGGGGGCTTCAGGGCCCTCATATCCTGTTCCAGTCGCTCCTCGCGGTTGTGCGTAGCGGGCTCGCCTCGCAGGACCTACAGGCGTCCAGTATGAAGGCGTACTTAGCCCACCAGTCGCTCCTGTGGAGTCCCGTGCTGTACCCCTTCTCGACCCTGAAGGCGATCTTGCCCTCAAGGGCGGCGGCGTATAGCGGCAGCATCACGGAGACCATTTCCCTGCCGGGGTGCATGAGCCTCCACGCGATCTCAGCCCTATCCTCCGGGGGCTCGACCACCCCCAGCAGGGCCCCCCAGCCCTCGTAGTATAGAAGGTCCGCGGCAAGCTCCCCCAGGTTCAGCTCCCTCCTCCTGCCGCCCTCGAGCCCCAGCCCTCCGACCGCCACGAGGCTCCTCCACCCCAGCTCCTCGGAGGCCTCTGCGAGCGCTGCCCTGGCTACAGCGTCTATCCCGTAGTCCCCAAGGCTAGACTCGTACTCCGTAAGCAGCCCGTCACCGCCGATGTCAGCGTGCACGGTACACTCGGAGCTGTAGCGCCTGTCCAGCCAGCGTAGCCCCTCCAAAACGCCCTCAAAGCCCTCGGCAACGCAGAGCCTGTAGACCTCGGCGCCGGGGAAGGCCCTTGAGAGGCCCACTCAAAATCCCTGGGATGGTACTCGCCGGGCTTCACAGGGCCGCCCGCAACCCTCCTACCCTATATACCTCTGAGGGTGGTAGCCGGAGAAGCTAGCGTAGACAACACTAACCTCCCCGAGCATAGAGGCAAGTATAGCG
>JALUAM010000039.1 GCA_027051095.1 Acidilobaceae archaeon
ACTGCGGCCCCTCGAGGCTCGCCGTAAGGGCATAGCACTGCAGACATTAATCCACCCCTTCCAACCCCCTTATTGATAGCGGGGTGAACCCTGCATCCATATCGTTTTCACGGTACACTGTATCGGGGGCCCGCTACCTGCATCCCTAGGCGCAAAGGCTCGTCTAGGCTCTCAGCCCGCCACTTCTATATCGCTTCGACGCCTACTACGCTGGAGGGTGCCGGAACTTGAGAGTTAAGGTTCTCGAGGCAGGCGTCGTTGACGGTTTATTGACGCCTAGGCTTATGGTGGAGTGGGTTGAGAAGGTGTTGAAGGACCCTAGCGCCACTGAGGCCCCTAGGGCTTCCCTGGAAGCAGGCGGTAGCTGGCTCGGGGTGATGGCTGCATCTGGCTTTGGAAGGCATGTAGTTAAGGTAGTCGGAGTATACCCGGAGAACCCGGGACGCGGTCTACCCCTGGTGAGGGGCCTCCTACTATCAATAGACTCTTCAACCGGGGATCGAGTCTTCGAGGCCCCGGCTGAAGAGCCTACCGGCTGGAGGACGGCTGCGGCCTCGGCTCTAGCCTTAAAGCTGCTAGGCTTCAGCGGCGGGGGCGTGCTGGGTGTTATAGGAGCTGGTGTACAAGCCAGGTACCACCTCAAGGTCCTGACTGGGCTCTACGGCTTCGACGGGGTACTAGTCTACTCGAGAACCCCCCGAAAGGCTGAGGCGCTGGCGAGGGAGTATGGTGGCAGGGCTGTTAGCCTCGGGGAGGTCCTACGGGGCTCAGACGTTATAGTCGCCGCTACGACCTCCACGGAGCCGGTAGTCACGGGGGAGGCTAGGAGGGGCTCCTACATAGTGAGCGTGGGGGCTCCCAAGCCCGTCAGGGAGGTCTCGGATGAGGTACTACAGGCAGCGGGGTGCGTGCTGGTAGACTCACCCATCGCCCCGGAGGAGAGCGAAGACGCCGCTAGGGCCCCCAAGACGGCAACCCTCAGGGAGGTCCTACAGGGTAAGGCAGAATGCAGGCCGGGCGACTACAAGGTGTACAAGAGCGTCGGAACCCCCCTACTAGACCTAGCAGCAGCCCTAGCAATAGAGGAAGCCATCAAAAGCCGTGGAAGAGGCTAGGCTCAACTGTAAACCGTTATCACCCCACAAGAGAGAGTTAAAAAGAGGCGGGGCCGTCAGGGGGCCCGTAGCTCAGCCAGGACAAGAGCGCCGGCCTGCGGAGCCGGAGGTCCCGGGTTCAAATCCCGGCGGGCCCGCCACATAAACATGATTATATGATGCACTCTCGCTAACGGTTTATGGGTTTCTTCGGTTTTATTATTAGCTTTTTTTCACATTCTCTAAATGTTATTTCGAAGGCTTCGAAGAAGCCTTGACGACCTAGTATAGCGAGGTCTGAAGCGATGTATTCTGTAAAGGCCATTGGAATAAAGATGTCTCCTAATCCTTCTATCGTTATTTTCACTTGTTTCTTGACATAGGCTTTTACGTAGCCTCCTACGCCAGCCAGGTATACTTGCTCAGCGTCAGCCAAGTCGATCCCTATGTCCTCGGCGATACTCGCATGGAAAAGGCTTACGGTAGCGCCGCTATCTACCAAGGCGTGGACAATGGCTCTCTCCCTACCCTCAATTATCACTGGAATGATGGGATAAAATCTTCCACGATACACGATGTACGGAAATATCCTCTCACTTAAACGATCGTGAGCGGTATCCATTATTTAACGGCCCCCGGGCTGATTATACCCCATATAAAGGGGGCTTAGACTACGAGTAAGTCGTGGCTTGGAACCTTTATTATGCCATACTCATCCTTTTTGAAGCCCATCCGCTCCATTACCTCGCGTAGCTCTCTTAGGGTGCTAGCCCAGGCAACCACACGCCCTTCCACTACAGCGGCCCAGTAGCCCGGCGGAACCTTGTCTAGCTCCCCCGGTTTAATCGGTTGCAAAGCCCCTCTCAAACCCCTACCAGCCAAAATATCCACCTACTAGACTCTATACTACACTAAAAATTAAATACTCTTACAACTGAAAGCTCCGCCCGCGGGGCGGGGAGGTCAATTGCTGGCCCCGCGGTGTAGATAAGCTCGTACCTTATTCTTCTTAGGCCCGTCCTCAAGAAGCCACTATCCCGAGTCAATACTATCCTTCCGCTATTATTGGCTAAGTCTACTATTTCCCTATCACTAATGCCGCGTAGCCTGTCTCCGGGATCCATACTACGTCGATTCCTAAGCTCCTAAGAGTCCTTATGAGGGGCCAGGGCACGTTCTCGTCAGCAAGTAGCTTCGACAGCGATCACCTCAACCCTTCTCAGGGTCTCTAGAGCATAACGTAGGGCCTCGTAGACGGCCTCAACGGGTACCCTATAATTCTCGGCGACCTCCGCCACGCTCCACCCATTAGCTAGAGTCTCAATGATGTCGTCAACTGTCATGCAAGTCCCCTTAACCGTAGGCCTACCACCACGCCTACCAGGCACAACCTCAAGTCACCTGTATCCCAGTAGCGACACCATCTTCCTAGACACCTCCGAGATCTATCATAATTTAGAGGTGAAAGGACGCTATATCCCTTGAGGCCCTGTGATGGTGAAAATTCAAAACTTATAGCTAGTAATAATCTAATATATATTTGCGCCAATTTCCGGTAGCCTTTACACGTACCCGCTAGCCTCTATATTCTCACTTTACGCTAGGTCCGGGGACTCCCTAGGATGTACTTGGATCTCATATCCTTAGAAGTCTCAGTGAACTAAAGCTTAATTATATAAATTAATTGTTAAAATTTTCATAGTTGACAATATAGAGGCCCCATGTATCATCGTTACTAACATGGAGAGGCAAGACAGTATCTTCAGAGCGCCGGCCTGCGGAGCTGGAGGTCCCTGCTTCGAATCCCGGCGGGCCCGCTACTAACCCAACAAAACCATCACTATGCCGCACGAACAATATATCGGTATCCGAGACTGTAAACCGTTGCTGAAATTTTCTTACATATGATAATCACGCATGCATATCTAGTTTTTGACGTGTATTATTCATAACTTAGATTTTTGTCTTACC